>CAILKC010000121.1 GCA_903834675.1 uncultured Victivallales bacterium
CGCGGCGTCTGGCATTCGCGACACGTCCCGCCGGAAGTCTTCCTCAAGAGTCACGTGACCCGTTCTGCTCGCCGGACGCGGAGACGATCGAAACAGAAGCCCCTACGGAGCTGACTTGCGCCCGGCCGAGTTCTGCCCAGCGCTCGATTACGCGGAATCTCTGCGTCTGCGCTACCTGGCCTTCAGGGAGGAGTCCTGGTCGTTGCCGGTTGCGTTCCGGTACTCCTTGAACGTCACGCCTTCCTTGGCGACCTCGGTCCAGCGGAAGAGTCTGGCTTCGTCCGGGTCCTCACAGTCTTGGACATAGGTGTTGTGATTGATGTCGATTTCGCCCAGACGGGGATTGAAGAACCAGATCAGGGCGTCACGGGCATGGTTGAGGGTGTTGTTCTCGTAGCGGATGTCCTTGTCATTCGCGATGGCCTTGCCGACAAAGAACGACAGGCGGCCGTCGCTGACCGGCGTATCGATGGTCGTGCGGAACAGCACCTCGTAGTCCTGCCAATCCGTCGCGATCTGCACCGTAGGCTTCAGCAGGACCCCGTAACTCCCCCAAGGCCGCTGCGCCCGCATGAGGACGATCTCGGAGACGGTGAAAGGCTTGGTTGCCTTGGCGCGGAAGCGGTAACGGATGACCTGCTCCGGTTGGAGATCGATGCCGCAGTAGTTGAGCTGGATATTGGTGGGACGCTCACCGGCGTGCAGACAGTGCAGCGTGTAGACCTTGTCGTTCCGGTCGTCCGTGTTGGCGGCCATGGTCGCCAGGCCGTTGCCGTCGCAGTAGATGCCCCAATCGCCCGGAGCGAACGATGGAAGTGGCTGGCGGTCGATGATGCTGTCTTCGCAGGTCTTCCAAACATTGCTCCCAGCGGCGATCCATGCATCAAGGGAACCGAGGTCCAGGCTGGCCTGCAGGGCTGGCTTGGGGCCCTCGCCGTAGCTGGAGTGCGTGACGGGGCGGCCCTCGATGCCGCTGCGGCAATCCAGCGATTCCCGCCAGACGCAACCCGCTTTGAAACGGACGGTGTCGCCAGGCCCCAGACGCGCCTGGTTGACCCTCCGGACGGACTGCCAGGGCGCGTCGGCCGACGAACCGGAGTTGCTGTCCCGTCCCGACGCCGCGTCCACGAAATACTTGGCCGCCCGTCCTGACGCCATGACCATTGTCACTCCCGCGATCAAGCCGTACAGGCACCTGCCCATTGCCGACCTTTCCGCGTCCTTCGCTGGTGGAGGGGACTCCTCACCGTCAACCATACAACCGCAGCTCGCCTGAAGCCACCCCCGGCAGGGCGCAGGGCAGTTCCGTAGGTGGTGACACCTCAGGTCCTAGGGTTCAGGAAACGGCGAGACGGCGAGACGGGGAAACGGCGACTGGAGGAGACGGAGAGGGAGACGGCGGAGAGGAAAACAAGAGTTCGGGGGTCAGCAGGATCCCCGGCTGGTGCCGGACATGACCGCCAGAGAACTCCGGTGCCGCGGCAGGGGATTCTGCCCTTCGTCATGGGGTATTGGGCATTCGACCTTCCGCGGTTCTCATACCAGCAAACCCCTACGGAACTGACCTGCGCCCCCTCGGCAGCGCAGGTTCCCACCGGTGGCGCGGTCGAGCACACGACCGTACATTGCCGGCCAGGGCCGTGACGGCCGGACGTTCCACTGCCAAGCGCGCCGGTCTTGCCGGCCAGAGCGGAGAGGAGACTACGACGTGAGGATTGGCATGATTGCCTTGTGTGCGCTGACGCCGCCGTTGACGGGACTCGCGGCGGTATTCCACGTCGCGACGGGTGGCCAGGACGGTTACCCGGGCTCCGCGGAACGGCCGTTCGCCACCCTTACCGCCGCCCGGGATGCCTCCCGCCAGGCCGGTCCCGGTCCGCACGAGATCCGGGTTCAGGCGGGGGACTACTTCCTCGCCGCGCCGCTGGCACTGACCCCCGAGGACAATGGCCTGACCCTCGTCGGCGACGATCGGGCGAAGGTCCGCATCTTCGGCGGCAGGAGACTGACCGGCTGGGTTCCCGATGGGGAGCGGTTCTGGAAGGTACCCGTGCCTGAGGTCAAGGAGAAGAAGTGGGACTTCCGGGCCTTGCTGGTCAACGGCCGCCTGGCGGCCAGAGCGACCTGGCCGGACCGCACGGACACGTTGGAGCACCTCGGTAAGTGGAATCTGCCCCTGCTGCCCATGTTGGCGGGCTTCTGGGCGCGGCAGCCCACGCGGGAAGAGCTGACGGTGATGCCCTACAAGCCGGGCGATATCCCGCCGGACCTGGATGTGAACAACGCCGAAGTCCGGCTGTACCACATGTGGGCGGAGTCCCTGGTGGGGGTCGGCAGCCACGACGTCGAGAAGCACGTGCTGGTCATGTCGTCTCCCGCGGTGTGGCCCATGGGTGCCTGCGACCGCCGCAAGTACGTGATCTACAACATCCGGGAAGGGATGAAGGAGCCCGGCCAGTGGTACCTGGATCGCACGAATGGCCGCCTGGTCTACTGGCCGCTTCCGGGCGAAGACATGGCGACGGCAGAAATCATCGCACCGGTCATGAACCGGGTTATCACGCTGCAGGGCAGCAACGACCGCCCCGTCACCGGCATCACCCTCCGGAACCTGACCGTGCAGTGCTCCTCGACGGAGCTGCGGGCGCCGGGCTTCGGTTCGTCCGATCTGGACGGCGCGATCGAGTTGACGGGGGCCAAGGACTGCGTCTTGGAGAGCCTGACGGTCAGCAATGTCGGCGGTCTGGGGGTGGCGGTCACGAAGTCATCGGGTGGTGTGCTCAGGGACAGTGAGGTCGCGCAGACCGGTGCCTGCGGCGTCAAAGCACAGGCGAATGGGATGCGGGTCGAGCAGAACCACATCCATCACCTCGGCATCTACTACCCGGGAGCGGCGGGGATGATCATGGGCGGTGATGGCATCCAGCTCATCCGCAATGAGATCCATGACTCGCCGTACTCCGGGGTGATTGGCGGCGGCGGTAAAGACTGCCTGATCGAGGAGAACCTCGTCTACCGCGCCATGCTGGTGATGCATGACGGTGCGGCGATCTATGGCAACCTGCGGCAGAGTGTGATCCGCGGCAATGTGGTGCGCGACATCCGCCCCAACGGCAAGGGCTTCGGCGCCTCGGCATACTACCTCGACGAGGGGTCCTACGACTGCATCGTCGAGAGGAATGTGTCCGTCAATGTGCCGACGCCGACACACAACCACATCACCCGCGGGACGATCATTCGCGACAACGTGTTCATATCCGACGAGGATATGACCGTTTCATTCCAGAGTTCGGAGGGGGTAGCCTTCGTGGGCAATACCCTCTATGTCAAAGGAAGACTGCGGGTCAACTCCCGCAACGCCGCCAAGACCTGGGAGAACAACCGGATCTTCCGGGGTGAGGGCAAGGAGGAGTTCGTGATCGACGGTTGGGTACCGCGCGATCCGCCGGAAGCGCCGAAGCCCCAGGCGCTGCTGGCCAAGCCTATGCCGGCGCCAAAACTGGACGCGGTCATCCAGGCCGAGGAGTGGCCGGTGCCCGCCGTGAACCTGGACCGCAACAGCACCTCGTGCATTCCCGGCGGCCCGCCAACCCGAGCCCAGGTCGGCTATGACGCGGAGAACCTCTACGTGAATCTGCAGGTGAACCGCTTCCGGGGAACCGCCATCACGGACGGGGCCGTGTGGGAACGGGACGACGCCGCCGAGATCCAGATGCAGGGCATGGGGCCCGATGGCAAGGCAGCGCTGTTCCTGATCCGCGGTTTCGCCGGGGGTGCTTTGCAGTGCAGCGCGAGTGGAGACGCTGTCCCGGAACTGGCGGCGGAATTACAGAAACGCGTCCGCTTTGTCGGCAAGATCAGCAAGACCCAGTGGGGGGTGGTCACGGGCTGGAAGGCCGAGTGGCAAATCCCCTTTGCGGCCCTGGGCCTCACCCCCGCACCGGCACTGACAGTCCCCTTCAATATCCGCGTCTATATCACGGAAACCGGAGAGTGGCGAGGCTGGGAGGCCGCCTTGGGCAGACTCACACTCGAGTGAGGACTGCGCGGCAAAGGCCCAAGCATACCGGTCAGCACGGGTTGCCGCGCTGCCCGCCATGGCCCAGACCGCAGTCACCCCGCCTGGCACGGGCACGGTACCCATACTTGATGGCGTTGGTGCCTCCCGGGCCTTGGCAGGTTCGTTTCCCGGCCGGGGCGAACGGGAGGGTGACTGGCGCGACCCTGCAGTCCGCGGAAGATGGGTAGGACGCCGGACCGGTGACGGCGTTGGCAGACTTCGGGTTCGAATTTGACCGGTGGAGCGACGGTTCTGCCGAGAACCCGCGCACGCTGACCGCCGTGCATGCGGTCACCGAGTTGACGGCTTGGTTCCGGGCGGTGGAGTCGACACCGTACTTGGCGGCGCTGGGCGCCGACGCGGTGGCCCAGGGCCAGGGGCTGTGGGACGTGACCCACCCCCGGCCACCCACCCATTGCGCCGTTGCACGCATTTCCCCGAGAGACGACCGCCCCTCCCCAGATTGGGAAGATCGAGCCTATTGAGAGGACCGATGCCCCAGCCCCGCCGAACGGCGAGACGTACGGTGCCGTCAGGTGGTCCAGGGTATGTCCCACGGTTGCCGCTGATCTCCAACAGATCCCTTCCCCCGCTCGTCTATATGTCAGAGACCGAGGACCGTACCTTTGCCGTCTTGGATTGGCCCCGGTGGCGGCATCCCTCCCCCTCTCTCTTCCCTCCCGCCGCCACCGGGGCCTTTTTTCACGTGCCAGTGGGTTCTGGACTTGCTGGAATGCACCAGGGCGACGATGGCTGGCGGCACTGTCCGGTCGCCGCCGCCAAGCCCCACCGAGAGCAGATCTGCGGTGCGTCGGGCAATCCAACGTTTATCTTAGGGCGATCACCGGGGCATCCGAGACCGCCCGTCAGCGTACCGCTTCGAGCATGAGATATCCTCAGGATGGAGCCACGGGAATGCAGCCAGTCTACGAACTGACCATCTCGCTGATCGACAGCAGGCCCCGGATATGGAGACGGGTACTCGTCTCTGGGAACGTGCGGCTGAAGAAGCTCCACCACATCATTCAGGCGGTCATGCCGTGGACGAACAGCCACCTCCACCACTTCATCTTCCCGGACACGCTCTACTCAGACCCGAGGTTCTACACTGAGGATGACCCTGACTGGCCGAACATCCAAGACGAGTCCCAGGCGCTGCTCAGGAAGGTCGCCGTGACCCACGGCTGCGTATTCGCCTACCTGTACGACTACGGCGACAACTGGCGGCACCTGATCTACGTTGACCACATCGTCGGGAACTCGCCGCCCTACCCCGGACATCCAATCTGCATCGGGGGTGAGAACGCCTGTCCACCCGAGGACTGCGGCGGCATCGAGATGTACTACCAGGAATTCCTCCCGGCTTACCTTGATCCTGGCCACGAAGACGGACCCCGCATCAGGGAATGGGCTGGCGAGGATTTCGACCCCGAGGTGTTCGACCTTGACGCCGCCAACCTGAGACTGAGCGAGCTGAAGTAGTGGGGTGCATGATGAGGGTGGCGGACAGGATTTCGGATTTCGGGCCTCCTGGTCCCCTTGACTGCCCCGGCCTCATACGATAAGTTTTTCTGGAAAACTGTGCATACGCAGTCGAGTTGCAGGAAACGGAAGCGTAGAAAGCGGTTTTGTTCCGTAAAGTACTCTTCCCCCGGAAACGCAGCGACTGGCAGACGGTTTGCGGGCTTCGCAGTAGTTTCGCCGGGTAGCCGAGATGCGTGACCGCACGTAGCACAAGGGAGGCCAAGAGACGTGGCACGTCCCCGCAGACCCACAACCCCCGAGAGCCTTGTGAACGTCGGATACGGAGCGTTGGCCCTGCGGTTTGGCCTTCCTGCGGTCCCACACCACTGCCGTTCCTATATCCACCCCCGATCTGAGCGGGCGACCGTGGTTGGCCCGACCGGCAGCGAGGAGTACTACCCGCCACGCTACCATCCCGGCGAGGAACTTGGTGACCACCTGGAGTTCGCCCTCAAGTACGAGGGCCTGAACCTGACGATCCTGGCCCTGCTCTTCCAGAGGGTCGGGGTGGACGAGGTCGTCGCCGCCGTCCGTCGTACGCCAACCGGGAAGTACTCACGGAAGGTGTGGTTCCTCTACGAGTTCCTCACCGGGACACTCCTGCCGTTGCCTGACTTGGCCCTGGGCCGCTACGAGGCCCTGCTGGACGAGGAGGAGTACGTCGTGGCCGATCCCGGCAGGCTGAACCGACGGCACATGGTCCGGGACAACCTGCTGGGCAACCGGTTCTTCTGTCCGCTGATCCGCCGCACCCCCGCCTTGGCGGGCTTCGTGGAGTCCGCCCTCGACCGACGCTGCCTCGCCGTGCTGCGGAAGTACCCGGACGGACTGCTCAAGCGGGCGCTCGACTACCTCTACACCAAGGAAACGAAGTCGTCTTTCGAGATTGAGCGGGCCACACCTGGTCAGAAGCGGGCCAGCCGGTTCGTGGAACTGCTCCGGCGGGCGGGCCAGGAGGAGTACTTGGACAAGGCCGCTCTGATCGGCCTGCAACATGCCATTGTGGACGAGCGGTTCGCCAACGACGACTACCGGAGCGCGCAGAACTACGTGGGCGAAACCGTCAGGATCGGGCAGGAGCGCCTCCATTTTGTTTCGCCCAAGCCTCAGGATCTGCCGGAGCTGATGAGCGGATGGCTCGATACCTGCAAGCAGATGGAAGATGCCAAGCTGCACCCGGTGCTGATGGCGACCGTCGCCGCCTTCGGATTCGTCTTCCTGCACCCCTTCGATGACGGCAATGGCCGAATCCACCGCTTCCTGATCCACCATGTCCTGGCCAAGGCGGGCTTCAGCCCCGAGGGGGTGATCTTCCCGGTCTCCGCCACCATGCTCAAGCAAAGGGCGGAGTATGACCGGGTGCTGGAGTTGTTCTCCAGACCCTTGATGAGGCTGGTCGAGTTCGACCTCGATGGCCGGACGGGAGAGCTGACGCTCACCAACGAGACCGGCCTGTACTACCGCTACATCGACTTCACCGAGATTGTGGTGGGGCTCTTCCAGTTCATCCAGGAGACTATCGAGACGGAACTGACCTCGGAGTTCGACTTCCTGGTCTGCTACGACCGAGCCAAGCATGGCATCCAGGACGTGGTGGACATGCC
>CAILKC010000122.1 GCA_903834675.1 uncultured Victivallales bacterium
GCCCCGGCAGGGCTCCATCTCGTTTTGGATTCCATTCCCAGGGCGGTGCCCTGGGCTGAGGAATGGCCGCGCTTTCAGCGCTCCGCGGCGTCTGGCATTCGCGACCAGTCCCGCCGGAAGTCTTCCTCAAGAGTCACGTGACCCGTTCTGCTCGCCGGACGCCGAGACGATCGAAACCGAAACCCCTACGGAGCTGACCTGCGCCCTCTGAGGTTCAACTCATTGGCATCCTCTTTCTCCAGGCTTATCCTGGCGCGACAGACGGCGGATACCGCGAACCCGCCCGCAACGGGCTGGGCCTCGCGGGCTCCAGGGAGGCACGCGGGGCCATGGCAGACGCCTGCCAGATCTAGCGGGGGCTCTTTCCTGGAAGCCCTGTAGGCGCGTTGGAGCCGGCAGCCGGAGTGGGCTATACTGGCGTCGACCGAGGTCCGAAGTGAAGAGGTGTCCAGACGGAGGCGCAGCATGCGATATCCACAGCGGTTTGTGGCGCTGGCAGTGGCGCTGGGTTGGGGGCTGACGGCGGGTGCGGCAGAGCCGGCGGTACTGACGCTTCAGGGCGACACCTCCCGGCCGGATCACAGCACCTTCATCCAGGGCGAGCCGGTCACCCTCGACTTCACGGTCACGGGGGCTGGTGCGGGCGCCACCGACCTGCGACTGCGCCTCGATATCGTGGATGAGCATGAGCGCTCGATCGAGCGCCGTGACGTGCCCATGCCCGCGGCCGCAGCGGACGGAGCGTGCCGGGTCTCCGTGTCGGCCCCCAACCCTCGGCTCGGGTTCTATCGGGTGAGGGCGGCGTTGTCCAACGGCGTCACCCTGTCCAAGCTCGGCAGTCGCCGGGCCGGCTTCCTGACCTACGCTGTCGTGCCTGATCCGGCCCAGCGTCAGCTCTACCCGCCGGAACAGACCTTCTTCGGCATGCAAGGCGGTTTCGGCAAGCCACCAGTAAAGCCACTGCTAGGCATCCGCTGGGTGCTGGGCGGCTACAGTTGGCGCGACCTGGAGCCGAAGCGAGCCGGGGAGTTCGCTGAAGCGCGGCGGCAGGGCACTGCCAAGGCGCGCGAGCCCCTGGCTGGGGAGGAGAACTGGACGACGTACCGGCTGCCGTGCCTGTACATGGCCCCGGCCTGGGCCGTCGAGCCGGCCACGAGTTCCTATTGTACCGGCACCCTGACCCCCGACGGCGAGAAGGCCTGGCGCGAGTACTGCCTCGAGGTCGGGCGCGCCTTCGCGGCGGAGGCGCCCCAGACGCAGGAGCGACTGTATCAGATCACCTGGGAGCCGGTGTATCCGTGGGGCTACAAAGGCACCGACGAGCAGCTCATCCGCATCTACGAGATCGCCTACCCGGCGCTGCACGAAGCCGACCCGCAGGCCAGGGTGCTTGGGCCAACCGGCGCCGGGATCAGCCGTAATGACGTCGCCTGGAATGCGACGCTCCTGCGCAAGGGCTTGGCGCGTCACTTGGATGGCTTCTGCATTCATCCCTACCACGCCCTGCCGCCGGAACGTGAGGGGCTCATCGACCGGACGCGCGAACTCCGCACCGTCATCGACCAGCTCGCCGGTAAGCCACTCGGTCTGTACGGAACCGAACAGGGCTTCCCCACCAAAGAGGATCCGGCCAAAGACCTCGTGCAAGCCCAGGGGCTGCTGCGCGAGAACCTGATCATGATGGGCGAAGGCTACCGGCTCAACTTCGCCTTCTACATCGTCGATTACCCCACCGAGCCGGGCTATGGCTATTACTACAACCTGACGCCGACCATCGCCTGGGGCCCGGACCGCATGTCGCCCAAGCCCGCGGCGCCCGCCTACGCGGCGCAGAGCTTCCTGCTCGAAGGGCACCGCAGTGCTGGCGCCATCGAGTGGCTCGGACCCACCGCCTGGGGCTACGCCTTTGAACGGCCCGACCGCGTCGTGCTGGCGCTCTGGGATTATGGTGACACGCCCCGCGAGGTGACTCTTCCCGTCGGCCGCGAGGTGGTGCAGGTCTGGGATTGGATGGGCAACCGTCGCGAGGTCGCGGCGCCCGACGGGCAGGTGAGGTTGACGCTGACCCCGGATCCCGTTTACGTCACGGGCGTCGCGCCAGAACTGTGGAGCGCCGCAGCGCCCAAGCCACTGCGACTGGCGGCGGCCCGGTTGACGACCTTCGCCGGAGCGCGGGCCATGCTCGCGGCGAAGGTTGCAGCTAACCAGGGCAAGGCGGTCCGCGGCAGGCTCGTGCTACAGGTACCATCCGGGGTGAACGTCGTCGCGAAGCCCCACGCACTGTCCCTCCGCTCCGGCCGCAGCGAGCAGGTCGAGTTGCAGCTGGACATCGCGGCGGGAACGGCGCTGGGGGCCTATCCGGCCACGGTGCGGCTCGAGGATGAGAGCGGCGCCTGCCTGGCGGCGGCTGGCCTGATGCTGATCGTGGCGGAACCGGTTGCCGTCACCGCGCTGACGTCGGCCGAGGCCGACGCTGCAGGCTGTGCGGTCAATCTCCGCTTCTGCGAAGAACAAGGCGCGGCGTTCCGCGGTGAGGTGGAGGTGCGGGTTGCCGGGCTGCCCCTGGCGCAGGCCCGCGCCGCCGTGCGGCTGCGGTCGCGGCAGACCCGCGAACTGCGGCTGCTCATGCCCCAGGCCGACCCGGTGCCTGGACGGGTCTACACCGCGACCGTGGGGTTGACGGCTGCCAGCGGCGCCCGCTACGAGCGCACCTTCCCCCTCGGGTTCATGGTCGCACCCGCCGCGACGTCGACACCCGTGATCGATGCGGACCTCGCAGACTGGAGCCCCCAACCCGCGGTCAAGCTCGAAGGTCGTTCGTGGCTGGTGCGCTCCCCAGAAGCGTATACCGGTACGAACGACAGCGCCGCCGAGATTCGTTGCGGTTGGGATCGCCAGGCGTTCTACCTCGCTTGCACGGTGCGGGACGACGCCTTCGTGCAGGAACAGACCGGCTTCATGACCTGGAAGGGCGATTGCCTGCAGCTTGCCTTCGATCTCGATCCCGACCGCCGCGGCGAAGGCACCGGCAATCTGCTGGCTGAGAAGGCACAACCGCGGCGGGTGAGCGAGATCGATCTGGCGCTAACCCGCGCCGGCCCGGAAGCCTTCCGTACCCTCACCTTCGATCCCGAACGCTACCCCGTAGCCGCGCTGGCCCCAGAGGCGCTGCGCCTGGAGGTGGTGCGGACTGGCACCACCGTGGTCTATGAGGCGGCTATCCCGTGGAGTACCCTCGGGGCCGAGAGGCCGCCGGCGGTTGGCTCGACCATCGGCTTTGCCCTGACGGTGAACGATCTCGATGAGGCGACCCAGGCCGATCCCTCGGCACTGGGGCTTTTCGGTGGCATCGCCGGCAAGAAGGACCCCGAGCGTTTCGGCCGCATCCTGCTTGCCGCGGACTCCGCCCGTCGGCCTGCCGGGGCGACCGCGCGGCCAGCACTGCAGTTCTCTGGGATCCTGGGTCAGAGCCAGCCGCCGGAGGCCGAACCGTTGCCCTTCCTCACCTGCACGGGCGTTGCATTCGATGCGTCTGGCCAATTGTGGACGGTGGTGGGCGACCGGGCCTTCGCCTTGGCGGAGCCGACACCGGGCCGCCGCAGGCTGGCGCGTACCGTGCCTCTGCCGACTAGCGCCCTGGCGCAGGGGGTTTGCTCGGATGGCGAACGGCTGTTCATTGCCTGCGGCGATGGCACCGTCTATAGCCTCGATCCGGCGAGCGAGACGGTGGCGCCGTTCTGCGCCTGGCCGGAAGGGGCCAAGAGCTTCACGGTAACGCCGGCAGGGGTCAGCGGCAGTTTTGCCGCCAAGGCGAAACTGTTCGTGGTCGCCGACGCTGCCGTTCATGGGGTGGATGCCAGCGGGCGTGCTCTGGGCGTGCTGCTCGCTCTGGCGCGCCCGGCCGACGCCTCCTGGTGGTACTGCGCGGTCGGCATCGAGCCAGTCTCTGGCGATCTGCTGGTGGGATCGTATTGGCCGGACAGCAAAGTCTACCGTTTCGGCGCTGGCGGGCAGGCTGTGACGGTGGATGGCTGGCCGCGAAACGGCCACGCGCAGATCCTGACCGAGCTTGGCGGTCAGGCGTGGATCCTCGCCGCGGGTGGCAGCGCGACGCCGTTGCCACCCGTGCGGCGCGGCCCGGCCGATGATCTGCCCGGGCTCCCGGCCGCCTGGACCTGGTACCACTCGGGCCTGGCCGCGGCTCCGGCGGGTGGCTGGTGGCTGGCCTCAAGCCAGGGCCTGGTTGGCTACTCGCCGGACCGGGCCCCGCGCAGCATGCGGCTCGGTGGCCTGCCCGGCGTGTCACTGCTGGCGGTTGCCCCCGATGGCACGGTCATCGCCGCGGTCGAAAACGGCCAGCGCCTGGTCCGCCTAGGCCTGGCGGATGACCCCGATACCGCCCTGCGGTCCGATGCCAACGAGCCCTGGCGTACGGGCAACGGCTGGACCGGCCACGCCTGCGGCCTGGCCTGGAATGGCGACCGCTTCCTGGTCCTGGACCGCGTCGGCAAGCAGCTCTGGCAATTTGACCCAGGGCACACCGCCTGGGGTGAGAAGCCGTGGGTCGCTCTGACCGAGCCCAACAGCTTCGCAACCCCGCGGTTGCTGGCGGCAGGCGACGGCGTGGTGTGGGTGATCGATGGCTCACGCCTGCTGGAGTTGCCGCGGGCTGACCTCGCGGCGGCGCGCGAAGTGCCGCTGCCCGAAGGCGTCGCGGCGGCGGACCTGGTCGCGATCGCGAGTAGCCGCGACGATCTGCTGTTCGTCGCTTTGCCGACCCGCATCCTCGCGCTGGAGCGCCGTCCCGAGGGCGCCTACAGCGTGCGTTGGGACCGGCCTCAAGGGCTCAGCGGCATCCGCGGGCTGGCCACCCTCGACGACGGGCTGGCCGTCGGCGGCGGCGGCGACGGTGAACTGGCGGTTCTGCACGCCGCCGACGGCAGCCTGGCGGGCCGCCTCGGCGCGACCGACGTCCCGGGCGGAATGACCCCGGGTTGCCTGGCCGCCAGCGACCGCTGGATCGTGGCGGCGGATGAGGCACATGCACGCCTGCTGCGGTTTGGCGTCAGCCGGTAAGGAGTCCCGGCTTCAGCCGGTCCTTTCCCCCTGAAGGGGGTACTCCTGACCCCTGCCAGGAGTCCCGGCTTCAGCCGGTCCTCGGCCCCCTGAAGGGGGTACTCCTGACCCCCGCCAGGAGTCCCGGCTTCAGCCGGTCCTCGGCCCCCTGAGGGGTACTCCTGACGTGCGAGAGCACGCTATGCGTCGGGATTATCCCACCCCTCACCGTATCGGAGTACAGGGAACTCGTTCCAGAGTTGTACCGCAGCATCGTGGCCCATGTGCTCAATGAACAGCCTGGCACTTGAGAACGGCCATTCCTGCCACTGCCGGACATAGCAGTGATGCACGGGGTTGTGATGAATGTAGTTCATCGTCGCCCAGTAGTGCCTGTCCGACTTGATCGACCGCTCCGCCGCTCGGTGCCAGCACGTACGGCCCACAGTAGCGTCCTCCATGTTCCAGGCTCGCGAACTGCGTCCATGCAGTCGACCAAGCGCCTTGATCGTCGCCAACACGTCCTCCGTCTGGATCAGGAGGTGGTAGTGGTTGGGCAGAATGCACCACGCCAGGACGTGGGCACCTGCCTCCTGCAGAACACTGAGAACCGCGGCTTCAAACCACGCCATCCGAGACGGCGTGTGCCCGACCACGACACGGTGCTCGTAGTTGGCCGCGTCCACGTGGTACTGCGCGCGTTCTGCAGTGCGATGCGGCGGACCGTGCCAGGGGTGATGCGAGAGCTTACGAAGCCGCAGGACTAGCTCCCGCTGTTCTGCTGTCATGCGTCGCCAGTTGTACATGGGATCCCCCTGTGGCGCCGCCGTCAGGACTGCTGACATCGGCGCCCTGCCAGGAGTCCCGGCTTCAGCCGGTCCTCGCCCCCTGAAGGGGGTACTCCTGACGCACGAGCCCTGCCAGACTCCTGACGCACGCGCCCTGCCAGGAGTCCTGACGCACGAGCCCTGCCAGGAGTCCTGACGCACGCGCCCTGCCAGGAGTCCTGACGCACGAGCCCTGCCAGACTCCTGACGCACGAGCCCTGCCAGGAGTCCCGGCTTCAGCCGGTCCTCGCCCCCTTGTGCTCCGCGACCTACTTTCTCCTCCTCAGCCGGCGAAGCTCCGGTCGATCAGTACGCCTTGGCGGCGCAGGTGTTCCTGCAGCGCCACGGGTCCAAGCCGCGAGAGGCGACCATCGCCGGCGCGACAGGCCAGAGCCGCGGCGGTGCCGGCCGCTTCGCCGGTGACGGCGCAGGTGGGAATCACCCGGGTCACGTCCCAGGCGGGGCCATCAGCAGAGATGCAGCGACCGGCCGTGATCAGGTTGTCGTTGACCGTGCCCGCCATGCAGCCAAGGGGCAGGAAGTAGACCGGGCCCGCGGAGCGCCAGTCCCCGGTCATGCCCACCGTATCATCGAACCAGCGCCGGTTATCTTCTTCGCGCAAGACGATCCGGCCCTCCAGCCGCCGGGTCATGCGGAAACCAGCAACCAGCGGCAGGATCGCGGGGAACACCGGGCCGCCCTTGGCGTCGGCGCGCAGCTTCGCCAGCCGCGCCCGGATCAGCACCCGCGTCGCCAGAATCTGGGCCGTGACATCCTCCGCGTCATCGCCGGCAAAGACGCGGGCCGTCTTTGGCATCTCGCGCGGATCACGCGGGAAATCCTCGCTGTTGCAGACCAGGTGCATTTGCTTGCGGTCGTGGGTGTAGAACCAGCCCGCGGCGACGTTGGTGCGCAGCGAGACGGTCCGTTCTCCGGCGCGGGCGCAGACATCGGCGTCGCCGGTGGCATCGACCACGCAGCCCGCCACGATCGCCGAGCGCCCGGACTTGTTCTCAACCACGACGGCCTGGATGCGATTGCCATCGCGCAGCACATCGCAGAAACGGGTGTCGTAGAGCAGCTTCACCCGTGCTTGCAGCACCCATTCCTCTAGATCCAGCGTGTAGGAGGCCGGGTTGAAGGTCACCCGATAGCGCTCCTTACGGCGCTGCTCCACATCGCCGTTCGGCAGCCAACACGCCGGCAGGGGGTTGAAGCCGTCGCCTACCGAGAGCTTGAGCAACTCCTCTCCCATCCCGGCGATGACCTGGTTGCCCTGGCCGTCGCAGAGAGGCAAGTAGACCACGACATTTCCGAGCGTGGCCAGGCCGCCCAGGCCCTGTTCGCGCTCCAGCAGGCAGGTCGAGGCGCCATTGCGCGCCGCGGCGACGGCGGCCGCCACCCCCGCGATGCCGCCGCCGACGACGACGACGTCGAAGCTGCCGCTGACGGGTAGACGGCGCTCGGCCTCGAGCAGGGTCGGCTGCGGCCCCCGCGCCCCGTCCGCTGGCTTCGGTTGTGCCTGCAATCCAGCTCCCAACGCCGCACCCAGAACCGCACTCCCTGTCGCTGACATGTGGAGAAACTCCCTGCGCTAGACCCGTTTACTCATGCCGCACTCTCCGCGGGCACCGCGGTCCGTCCGGTCCGCCGATAATGTGCGCCCTGCGTCGCCGGGATGCAAAGCCGGTTGCGGTCTTTGCCGATAGCTGGAAACCCGAGCGCCGATGGGCTATATCACCACCTGACCCGGAAACCCAGAGACAAGGAGCCGTCCGCATGCATATCGCTATCATCCCGACCACCGGAGGGTCCGATCCCTTCCGCGGCATGGAAGCCGCCGTCGAGCTCGGCGTCGAGGGAGTGCATATCGGGGCCATTGGCGGCGCCCTGGACCTCGAACACAAGACCCGCGCTGAGCGGCGCGACGTTCTCAGCCGCATTCAGGGCTACGGCCTGACCGTGTCCGCCCTCATCGGCTGGGGGGGGCAGGTCGACCTGGGCGAGGAGAAGAACTGGCGCGAGAACATCGCCTGGGGCAAGCGCCTGAACGAGGTCGCGGTCGACCTGGCAGGCGGCCTCTGGATGGGTCATGTCGGCATTATGCCGGACGACACCGCCGATCCGCACTGGCAGCGCTTCCTCAACGCCTTGGGCGAAATCGCCGCACACGGCCAGAGCCTCGGCGCGACCCTGGCTCTGGAGACCGGGCCGGAGCCGCCGAAGGTCGTGCGCCGCATGATCGAAGCGGTCAACAGCCCCGGCCTCAGGGTGAACTTCGACCCAGCCAATCTGCTGCTCTGGCCGCCGAACCTTGCCAAGCGCCGCAACGTCCCGTTGGATTACGATGCCGCTCTGCGTGACTTTGACCCCGTCGAGGGCCTGCGCACCCTGATTCCCTACGTCGTCCATGTTCATGCCAAAGACTCGGTGCTGCGCCGCGATGGCAGTCGGGAAGAGGTGCCACTGGGCACTGGCATGACCAACTGGCCGGTGCTGCACTCGATCTTCTGCGCCCACGGCTACAAGGGCTTCTATGCCATCGAGCGCGAGTGTGGGGCGGATGCGATGGGCGACGTGCGTAAGGCTGTCGCCTTCCTGCGCAGCCTGCCCAATGGCTGACGGCTCGCTGGGTTGAAGCGGCCGCGGCGGCCTTGCCGCCCGCGGCCGCTGCCCACACGGCCGCAGGCGCTCCAAGCTCAGCCCGCCCTCAGGCTGTGACCTGGCGCAACTCGTCCAGGTTGGCCGCCAGTTTGCGGAAGGCCGCGAGGATCAGGTCCATATCCGCCGGGCTGCCCAGGAAGGTCCGGTGTGGGATAGAAAGCGCCTGCTGGGTGGAGACTCGCTCAGCCACGGGACAGACGACGTGAGTATAGGCGGGCATGCCGCCATCGCCGGTCTGGAACACCGGGTTCTTGTAGATGCAGCCGCCGTGCGCCCCCGCGCCGAGGGGTACACCTTCGGCCTGAGCCGCCTTGATGAACGCCTGACGAGAGACCCCACCCAAGGCTTCAGCTCGGTAGTGCAGGTTCCAGTAGTAGAAGCCCCAGCGCGTCACCCGCGCATCGCGCTGAATGGGATCCACCCCCGGAACCTCCCGCAGTCCCGCCGCGAGGTAGGTAGCGTTCTGCTCGCGCACCCGCGTCTGCTCCGGCAAGCGCTCAAGCTGAGCGCGCAGGATGGCGCCCTGCCACTCGGTCATGCGCAGGTTCGAGGCCAGGCGGTGGAATTCGTAGAATGGTCGGCCGGGCACGCGCCCAATGTGATGATAGGTATAGGCAAGCTCGGCCAGCTTCGGGTCGTCGGTCGTGACGCAACCGCCCTCCCCCGCTGTCAACGTCTTGCCCATCTGGAAGCTGAAGGTGCCGAAATCGCCGAGGTGCCCCACGCCTTCGCCGCGCCATTGGGAGCCGTGGGCATGGGCGCAATCCTCCACCACCCGCAGACCGCGGCGGCGCGCGATCTCCAGGATGCGGTCCAGGTCTGCCGGGTAACCGCCGTTATGCACCAGGACGACCGCCCGAGTCCGGGGCGTGATCGCCGCCTCCATCGCCGCGGGGGACAGGTTGTAGGTCTCCGGATCCACGTCGACGAACACCGGCGTCGCTCCGACCAGCGCAATGGCCGTGCCGCTGGCCACAAAGGTCAACGCCGGTACGAGGACGTCAGCACCGGGGCCGATGCCAAGCGCCTTGAGCGCACACTCGATGGCCTGGGTGCCGTTGGTGACGCAGACGCAGTACTTGCCGCCCTGGAACTTCAGGAACTCATCCTCGAAGCGCGCCACCTGCGACGCCGCCGGATCCGCCCCGCCGCGCCACCAGACACCGCTGTGCAGAGTCTCGAGCAGGGCGCGTTCCTCGCGCTCGTCCCACACCGGCCACTTACCGCCCAGAGCGCGGGTGATCTGCTTCGGTCCACCCAAGACTGCGAGGTTCGCCATGACCGTTCGCCTCCGTTGCTCCACTCACACCGCGTAGGCAGCCGCTACTTTACGCACGGCTGTCACGATGTCCTCAATCTCACGCTCGCCGAAGCTCTCCTGGATGGAGATGTTGAAGTGCCGCTCCACCGCCTGGATGGCGTTGGCGATGTGTGCCTGCGGTTCGCGCGGCCCGCGGTAGTCACTGCAGGTCCACGGAAAGCCGGTGTTGCCGAACACTTTACGCTCGCGAAACCAGGGGTACTCGGACGGGATGGCGCGGTAGCTGGGGTTCACCGGAATACCCTCCGCCGCCAGAGCCTGGCAGTAGGCGGCCTTGTCGACCCGCAGAGCTTCGGGCTTGAAGACCATCCGCAGAAACCAGAAACTCGACTGGGTATCCGGCACCTGCCAGCCGACCTGGACGGCGGAATGGTCCTTGAGAGCCTCACGGATGGCATTGCCCACCCGCACACGGTTGGCGATGATGCGCGGCAGCTTCTTGACCTGCTCGCTGCCAATGACCGCCGAGAGATCGTTGAGATTGCAGTTCAGGCCCGCTACCACGTTGCCGCCGGCGTTGGTCAGGTTGAAGGGCTTCCCCCGGTCGGCGAAGCGGCGGCCCTGCCAGTGCAGCGTTTCGTTACGGGTGAAGACGATGCCGCCCTGGCCACCAGTGCAATGGTGTTTGCCGAACATGGTGGAGAAGGCGGCGATGTCGCCGAAGGTGCCGGCCAGTTTGCCTTTATACATCGTACCGTGCGCCTGGGCACAGTCTTCCACCAGGTAGAGCTTGTGGCGCCGAGCCAGCGCCAGCACCGGATCCAGGTCAACCGCATCTCCGGCAATATGCGCCACGACGATAGCGCGGGTGCGCTCCGTGATCAGCGGCGCAATCTGCTCGGCACAGGTGTTATAGCTGCGGACATCCGCATCCGCGACCACCGGCACCAGCCCCAGCAGAGCCACGGGCATGATCCCGCCGGGGTCGGTGATGGGCGGCACGATAACCTCACTCAGCGCGTCAAGCTGCAGGGCGCCCAGCGCACAGTACACCGCGTTGGTGCCGCTGTTGACCGCATCGGCAAAGCCCCCCCCCATATAGGCCGCGAAGTCCTGGTCGTACTGCTGTTCCGCCGGGCCACCGTAGCCGAAGGCATTGCCGGAGGCGATAGCCTGGTCGAACAGCGCCAACGCCGCCGCCCGTTCTTCGGGTCCGAGCAGCCCGCGGGCCGGGAACGGAGTCTGCCGTACCTTGGGCCCGCCTTCGATCGCCAGTTTACTCATGCAAGTCTCCTTGTCGGGAATGAGCGCACGCGGCGGCCCCTTGGGGCGCCGTCCAGCCGTCATGGCTTGATCAATCGCACCGCGTTGAGATGGTAGATCTTCTCCAACACCGTCTCACTCAATTGCAGCTTGTCCAAGACCTCCATCTGCTGCCGATCAAAGTAGTCGCGACCGAACAGCACGCGGTCCTGGAACTCCTCACAGAAACGGCGCCCGTTGTCCAGATCACGACCGATGCCATTGGCGCCGCTGCCGGCGGAGATATCGCAGTGGAGATTCGGGCAGCGCCGCAGCACCTCGACCAGTTGCCCGCCGGGCGTAACCGGCCCGGTCGGGTAGCTGGACGGATCCTGGTCGCAGTTGCCGCTCATCTCGCGCCAAAAGCCCGGTCCATGGCCGATGAAGAGCGTCTCCGGGCAGAGCTCGCAGATCGTCTCGATCACCTTCATGTCGCCGCCGTACCATTCGACCCACGAGTCGATGCTCTTGGCCTGCTCTTCCACCGCCGACGGGGCACATTGCAGGTGAAACAGCACCGGCGTACCCAGTTTGCCGCAGAGGCGGTACATGGCGATGGCGTCGGGGTCGTCGAAGCGCATCCGGCACTTCAACTCGCCGTACACACGGACATGGTGAATCTCAACCGCCGCCTGGAAGCGCGCCCGGGCCCAGCGGTCGCGCGGGTCCGGAGCCCAGCCCGCGATAAAACGGTCGGGGTGCCGCCGAACGCCCTCCAGGACCAGATCCAGCGAGGCGGCGATGCCACGCGGGTCCATGGCGCGGTAGTAGCCCGGACAGGCCTGCTCGTACTCTTTCTGCGAAATGTCCCACCCCAGCAGCCAGGTTGTGGCGATCCCATGCTCGTCCATGTTGCGCACCAGCGCATCCACGTCGTGCCGGTGCCAGTTGGGGTGATTGTGACAGTCGATGATGGTGCGTGCCATGCTCATAGCCTCCAGGTCTATACGGTCAGACCGCGGTGGCGGTCAGATCCACGCTCTTGCCGGAATGCGCCGAGGCCTGCGCCGCCAGTACCAAGCGCAGCACGGCGCGGGCCCGGGACGCGGTCACGAGCGCTTCGCGTTCTTCGAGAATGCAGCGGATAAAGTGTTGCTCGCAGCTCTCCTCCGAGATCGTCAGACCAAGGTCAGGCGCCACCCCCGGAGCGAGGTTCATCTCATCCTTGCCGTCGAGCTTGAGGCGCAACTGACCCGACGGGTCGGCCAGCAGACAGCCGGTGGTGCCGACCACCCCGAAGGAGCTGCTGGCGATCTGCGCGCCCCACGAGCAGTCGGAGCAACCCATACCCTCATTGAACCGGACCATCACCTGCGCATGCTCGTCGGCACGGCTGTCTTCGTGCAGCCGATCCACGTGGGCAAACACGGTTCGCGGCGCCCCGCCAAACCACAGAAGCAGATCCAGATCGTGGCTCTGAAAGTCCAGCATCACCCCGCCGCTCAGACGCTGCTCGCCATACCACGTCGGTCGCATGTCGGCGGGCCGGTAGCGCCGCGTCCAAACGTTCACCAGGCGCCCGAGGTCGCCCCGCGCAAATAACGCTTCGGCCAGCCGGTAAGGATGCCAGAAGTGAAGTGGGTAGCAGAAAGCATTCCTGACCCCGGCCCTCTCGACCGCGGCGATGTAGCGGTCCGCCGTGGCCAAGTCCAAGGCGATCGGCTTCTCGGAAAACACGTGTTTGCCGACCGCCGCACAGGCCACCACGAGGTCAGTCCGTTCCCAGGGCCGTGTCGCATCCCAGATGACGTCCACCTGGTCCAGCAAACCGCGAAAGTCGTAATACGCCGACACCCCATACGCTGCCGCCAAACGATCGGCGCGCTCGGGGATCAGATCGCACACCCCCGCCAGCTGAACCGCGGCCATGGCCTTAAGCTTGGCCGCATGCCCTGTACCCCGGTTGCCACACCCCACCACGCCAACTCTGAGCATCCCAGGCCCCCTACGCAGATCACTTCGCCGCGCCGGTAATGGCCTTCAGGTCCACGGCCTGCAACGCCAGCTCAAGCAGCGCCTTGTCCGCGATTCCCACCCGCACCTCCAGCAGCCAGCCTTCGGCAATCAGGGTGAGCTGGGACTCCGGGGCGTCCTGATCCACCCGCTGCCAACCCGTCCAGCCGTCGCGTTCGATAAAGGCGGCCTTGACATTGCCCTGCCGATTCATCGCCTGGAGCAGGGTCGGATTCGCCTTCATCGCCGTCAGCATCTCTCGCTGCGGGAAGAGGAACTGCGGCGCGTTGAGGAAAGAAACGGTCAGTTGCGCCCCATCCTCCTCGCGGGTAAACGTGCGCGACACCCTGATTAACGCCGCCGAGGCCACGCCGGTGGCGCCGGCAACCTGTTCCTTCTCGACCTCGCCGGCCTTCCAACCCGCAAGCTGCTTTGGCAAGTACGCCTCGACCCCGGACTGTTGCTGCTGCTGAATCAACTCAATGGCTCTCTGCAGGCTCTGAATCGCCTCGCTCGCTTTGCCCTTCTCAAACAGCGCAAGGCCCTCGCGAACCGCCTCTGGCACGGTCTTCGCTGCCTCCGCGGCCCGCGCCATCACGCCCGCGCCGAGAAACAAACACATCCCAAGCGTCACCATCAGCCGTATCATCACTGGACTCCTTGACTTGGTCGGTTGAGAATGCTATGCAAGGTAATGCGCCCACAGCCAAAGGTCAACGGTCGCTTGAACGGCGAAGGAGACGGATCCGCCATGGAAGCAGGAAAGATCGGCATCGGGGTCATCGGTTTGCGCATGGGGCACAGCCACCTGGCGGGCTATGCGCAGAATCCACGTTGCGCGATCATCGGGGTCTGCGACGTGGACAAGACCCTGCTGGCGGTGCGGCAGAAGGAATTCAACGCCCGCCTGGCCGTCACCGACTATCGGGAACTGCTCACGGTTCCCGAGATCGGCATCGTCTCGGTAGCCTCGCCGGACTACTATCACGCAGAGCAGTGCATCGGAGCCCTGGAGGCAGGCAAGGACGTGCTCTGTGAGAAGCCCCTCACGCTCACCATGAAGGAGGCCAAGGAGATCATCGCCGCCGTGGAGCGCACCGGCCGGCGCTTCATGATCGGCCAGGTCTGCCGCTACGCTCCCGGCTTTGTGCTGGCCAAGCGCATGGTCGAGCGCGGCGACATCGGCAAGCTCTACTTCGTCGAGAGCGAGTATGCCCACAACTACCGCGGCGCTCGCGGAGTGGGTGACTGGCGGGTCGACCCGCGCCGCGAACCGGTCATCGGCGGCGGCTGCCATGCGGTCGATCTCTTGCGCTGGATCGCCGGCGACGTGGCGGAGGTCCACGCCTACGCCAATCACCTCTGCCTGACCGAGTGGCCCGTGAATGACTGCAGCGTCGGCCTGTTCAAGTTCGAGAGTGGCGTCATCGGCAAAGTCATGGTTTCGGTCGGTTGCGTCCGACCCTACACCATGCGCAGCGTGTTCTACGGCACCGAAGGCACCATCGTCTGCGACAATACCAGCGCCGAGATTCAGCTCTGCAGCCAGAAGAACCTGACGGGCGGACCCGCGTTTGCGAGTTTCCCGGTCAACCTCGCCAGCCATAACGTGGGCGCCGAGATCAACGAGTTTGTCGATGGCATCGTCAACCACAAACCGGTGGTCACCAACGTCTACGAAGGCGCCAAGACCGTGGCTACCTGCATCGCCGTGGCAGAGTCGGCCAGGACGGGAAAATCGGTCTGCCTGAAGGACCTGCTCTGAGCGGTATCCCCAGAGCCCGCGGACGCCCCGGCCGTGCCGGGGCGGACCGCCGGATCCAAGGCGCCTACCGCTCGCAAGAAGAAACAGCCCTGGCCGCCGCTATGGTGTGAAGCAGTTTGGTGTATGCTTGGATGAGAACCGCAGATTGACGACGAACCCATGACGAATGACCCATGACGACGAACTCTGAACCCTGAACCCTTGTATGAGACTTGCAGCAACCTCGTATGACACAGGGCGCTTTCCATTCCGCCCTTCGTCCGCCGCGGCGGATGACGGGCGTTGGAGGGCGCCGCTGCGTCGGCGCCGCGGCGGCCACGCAGGACCGCCCTCCAGGCGATCCGGCGCGTCCCGGCCGGATCGGAAGGGGAACCGCGGCGGCAAGTCCCATTCCGCTATGTCCGGCCGCAGCCGGGGGCCCGGCTGAACCGCCGCGGCGGTCAGAACCCTGTTTTTCTCTCCGCTGTTTCCCTCTCCCTCTCCCTCTCCGTCTCCTTCTCCTCCAGTCCCCGTTTCCCCGTCTCGCCGTTTCCCCGTTTCCC
>CAILKC010000123.1 GCA_903834675.1 uncultured Victivallales bacterium
CCGACGGACGCCGGGCTCGCCGCCAGCATTCGCGTCCTGGTTGACGCCTACGACTACGACCGTCTGCTCCGCCTCCTGGAGGCCGCCAAGGGAAAGGTACGGTAATGCTCTCCCCTGCCCACGCGACCGTGATGATCATCGACGACGAGCCCGAGAACCTGAACGTGCTCGGCGAGATGCTGCGCCAGGAGGACTGGGACGTGCTGGCCTTCCCATGCGGCGAGATGGCGATCCACGCGGCGGCCGCCGCCGATGAGTTGCCCGACCTGGTGCTGCTGGACATCCGCATGCCGGGCCTGGACGGCTACGAGGTCTGCCGCCACTTCAAGGCGGACGAGCGCCTTAGCGCCATCCCCATCATCTTCGTGAGCGCCTCCTCGATCACGGCCGACAAGGTGCATGCCTTTGCCGTCGGGGGGGTAGACTACATCACCAAGCCCTTCCGCCAGGAGGAGGTGCTGACCCGTGTACGTACTCATATCGCCCTGAGCCGGGCTCACGCCCAACTGCTGACGCAGCACGCCGAGCTGCAGGTGCATAAGCTCGAGCTGGTGATGCAGAATGAGGAACTGCGCCGGACGCAGGTCGATCTCGAAGCCGCACGGGCGCGCTACTTCGATCTCTACAATCTGGCGCCGGTGGGCTATATCACCGTCAGCGAGCCGGGGCTGATCCTGGATATCAATCTCTTCGCCGCCAATTTGCTCGGCGTGACGTGCAGCAAACTGCTCAACCGGCCGCTCTCCCACTTCGTCTTCAAGGATGACCAAGAGCTCTACTACCGGCAGCGTAAACAGCTTCTTGCGAGCGCCGACGCGCAGAACTATGAATTGCGCCTGCTGAAGCCGGACGGCACCCTCCTCTGGACGCATCTGGTGGCCACGGTCGCGCCGAATGCCGAGGGGGTGCCGCGCAGCTACGTCGTGCTGACCGACATCACCCAGCGCAAGCAGGCCGATGAGGCGCTTGCCGCCGAAACGCTGCGGCGGCGTGTGCTGTTCGAGCAGTCGCCGGATGGTATCCTGGTCATTGATCCGCAGACGACGCGGTTCCTGGAGTTCAATACGGCAGCGCACCAGCAGTTGGGGTACTCCCGTGAAGAGTTCGCCCGGCTCAGCATTCATGACGTGGAAGTGAAGGAAGGGGTCCGGGAAACCAAGACGCGCATTGCGGCTGTCATCCAGAGTGGCGGCGCGGCGCGTTTTGAGACCCAGCAACGCACCCAGCAGGGAGAGGTCCGGGATGTCCATGTGACGGCACAGAACGTGCAAGGGCAGGGGCAGACCATGTACCAATGCTTCTGGCGCGACATCACCGAGTTCAAGCGCGAGGAGGAGGCGCGGCGCGAGGGCGAGGCCCGCCTGCACGCCATCACCGACACCGCCCGGGATGCCGTCGTCATGATGAATCCGCAGGGCCTCATCACCTACTGGAACCCGGCGGCGGAACAGCTTTTCGGATACCCGAAACCGGAAGCGCTTGGCCAGAATCTGCATCAACTCCTGGCGCCGGCACGCTATCATGCCGCGCATCGGGCGGGCTTCGCCAGCTTCATCCGTAGCGGCCAAGGCGGTGCCGTCAACCGGACCCTTGGCCTGGAGGCCTGTCACAGGGACGGCCATGAGATCCCGGTCGAGATGTCGCTTTCAGCTTTCCTGCAGCAGGACGGTTGGCATGCCGCCGCGATCCTCCGCGACATCACGGCGCGGCAGCGAGCCGAGGCGGAACTCCAGGAGACCAACCGGAGGCTCGCCGAGGCCACCGCGCACGCCCACGATCTGGCGTCCCGCGCCGAGTCGGCGACTGCGGCCAAGGGCGAGTTCCTGGCCAATATGAGCCACGAGATCAGGACCCCGCTGAACGGGGTCATCGGCATGACCGGATTGCTGCTGGACACCCCCCTCGACCCTGAGCAGCGCCGTTACGCCGAGGCGGTACGCAGCAGCGGAGAAGCGCTGCTCGGGCTGATCAACGATATCCTCGACTTCTCGAAGATTGAGGCGGGCAAACTCGACCTGGAGACTCTGGACTTCGAGCTCTTGAGCCTGTTGGACGACCTGGCCACCACCCTGGCGCTACGGGCCCACGATAAGGGCCTGGAGCTATTCTGCGGCGTCGACCCCGCGGTCCCCACGCGGCTGCGCGGCGATCCGGGCCGCCTGCGCCAGATCCTCAACAACCTGGCGGGTAACGCCGTCAAGTTCACCTCTGCCGGCGAGGTGGCGATCCGCGCCTCCCTGATAGATGAGGCTGGGAGCGACGTTCTCCTGCGCTTCGCGGTGCGCGATACGGGTATCGGCATCCCGGCCGACAAGCTCGG
>CAILKC010000124.1 GCA_903834675.1 uncultured Victivallales bacterium
GTGGCCAAAGGCACGGGCATCGTCCTCGAAGAGATGGACAGCCTGTCTCGCGCCATCCACTCTTCCGCCAAACGCTCGAAGAAGTGGTGAGGGGCGCTGGCCTTCCCGGCCTGCATCACACCCGCCCCCTGATGAACCAGAAGGCCGGCGGGGTCTAGGCTGCAGCTATTCCGGACTGCGGTGCTGCCCCACGTCTGGACCAGGACACGCCGGAGACGAGCCCGATGCAAAGCCCCTCGCTGCCCGCGTCGTTTGCCCCTGGCCGCGGCGCGAAACTCCGACAGGCCGTTGCCGCGGCCAAGCGTTTATTTGGCGACGACCTGTGGGACCAGGACGTGGCCCTGCTGTCGGGCTCCAAGCGTGTGCGCGTCTCCATCTGCCGGATCGCGGTCATGGTCGGACGCGGCTTCGTGGCCCACAACTGCGGCCTGCAGGCCTCGGCCCTGACCTACATTACGCTGATGAGCATGATTCCCGTGCTGGCGCTGATGTTCTCCTTCTCCAAGGGCATCGGCATGCAGAACCGCCTCATCGAACTGATCGGCTTACAGAAGAGCGAGATCGTGGAGAGGGTGCGTGGCCACGAGCAGAAACGGGTCGAGTTTGACGTGGCCCCCCCGGGCTCCCCGGAGGCCAGCAGCGCGGGCAACGGGCAGTTCGCCCTCAGCAGCCTGCCCGAACCGCTGCAGAAAGTGGTCACCACCGTCTTCTCCTACGTCGAGAATACGAGCTTCGGCGCCCTGGGCCTGGTGGGATCTCTGCTGTTGCTCTGGGGGGCAGTGCAGGCCATGCATAAGCTGGAGCAGACCTTCAATCATATCTGGGGGGTGCGCACGCCGAGGCCCCTGTTCCGGCGTTTCACCGAGTACTTCTTCGTGCTGGCCCTGGTGCCGGTGCTACTCGTGGTGGTCACCAGCGCCAATGCGGCCCTGTCGGCGCCGGCGGTGATCAGCCGTATTCATCTCTGGTTCGGGCCCTTGGCCGAACTCTACACCGGCATCCTGCGGCTCTTCGGCGTGACCGTGATCGTGGGCGCTTTTGCCTTCCTGTACCGGTTCATGCCCAATACCGACGTCAAGCCCGTTCCCGCACTGCTGGGTGGGCTGGTGGGCGGCGCGTTGTGGTATGCCACGCAGTGGGCCTACATCACCTTCCAAATCGGGGTCACCAACTACAACGCCATCTACGGCACCTTTGCCGCGGTGCCTTTCTTCCTTGCCTGGCTCTACACGAACTGGACCATTGTCCTGTTCGGGGCCGAAGTCAGCTTCGCGGTACAGAATTACCGCACCACCATCCTCGAAGGCTCGGCGGCGGCCTCGACGCCGGCAGCGAGGGTGCTGCTGGGGATCGTGCTGACCTATGAGTCCTGCAAGGCCTTCCTGGCCTGCGAGCGCGGCTGGCGTCCGGCGGAGTTTGCCCGGGTCCATGCCCTGCCCATGCGCCTGGTGGCCAGCGTCGCTACCACGCTGGTGACCGCGGGCATCCTGGTCCCCGTCGATCTCGGTGGCGAGCGCGAGCGCTGCTATGTCCCAGGCAAACCGCCGGAACAACTGACCCTGGCCGACGTGGAAGCGGCCGTGCGCGCCAACCACAAGCCCTGCACTGATCAACTTCTCCGCCTCGTGCCCGAGCGCGTTGCCGCCACCCTGCAGAAGCCCTACAACGCCTTCTTTGGCCACTTGTCAACGGTGACCTTCCGCGCCCTGGTCGAGAGGGAGAACGAGGCGTGACGGCAGCAGAGGGGACAGACCGTGAAGCACTGCACCGAACTGGACTTTGGGCCCTACGGCGGGGCGGAATTGTTCTTTGCGGACATCGATGGCGATGGGCAGATCGAGATTCTCGCCTATCAGGGCCCCGGCGTATTCGGCGCCACGCCGTACCGGTCCTGGCCTCAGGTGGCGCCAGTGCTACCGCGCTCCACCTGTCTTTCGGCGTTTCGCCGCGACGGCACCCGCCTCTGGAGCTTCGGCGAGCCCAACCCCACGGATAGACCCTACGCGGCGCATGCCTTTGAAGCCTGCGTCAGCGTCGGCGACATCGACGGGGATGGCACGCCGACCGTGGCCCTGGCTGACGGTTCCCGGCTGCTGCTTCTCGACGGTCCCAGCGGCGCCCTGCGGACGGCGGCATCTCTGGCGGCAGACAACCTCTACATCGTCGGCATGCTGGGACAACCCAGCGCGCCAGGCGAGGCTGTGCTTGCCGCCAAGAACGGCGAGGGCGGCAGCGGGCCCTGGCGCTACGGCGAGCCGGTGCTTGGCTTCGACCGGGACCTGCGTCCAGTCTGGGGACCTGTCGCCATCCCCGGCGGGGGCCACTACATCCTCGGTGTCGACCTTGACCGCCGCGGTCGCCACGACTTCCTCATTGGTTACTGTCGCGTCACTCCCGCCGGACAGTGGACCTGCCTGGTGGAGGGCCTCGATCCCGCCCGCGTCGATGCGGCCACGGCCCACGTCGACTACACCGAGGTCCTGCCCATCGGCCGAACCCAGTGCCTGGTGGGCTTTGCCGGTTCCGATAAAGCCTACCTGGTGGGTCCCCGCCGACGCACGCGCTTCGTGCGTCCCGACACCCACGTGCAAGGCTGCGCGGTGGGGCGATTCCGTTCCGACAGCCGTTTCCAGATGATGATCTACAACGACGATGGGCCGCTGCTGCTGGTTGATGCCGCCGGGCGGGAACTCTGGCGTTTGCCCACCACGCCTCTCGAACAGTGGCCGCTGGGACAACCCGAGTGCTGCCGCGGCCGCGTCTTCCACCGCAACCGGCCCATCGTGCGCTGGCCGGGTCGGCCGGACCGCGTCGTCTTCTCCGACGGCGGTTGGCCTTGGGTCATCGACGGCGACGGCCTGGTCACCCGCTGTTTCGACCCGCCGGAAACCGCGCGCCAGCCCGAGCAGACTCTGCCGGAACAGGCGCGGGCAGACGATATGGGCTTCGGCTTCGCCACCCAGATCGTGGATTGGACCGGCGACGGCACCCCGCACGCCGTCATCTACGACCGTCGCCGACTCTGGGTCTTCCCGCCTCCGGAAACGACTCAGGCCCGCTCCCGGAAGGTGATATGAGCAACCCTAGGAGGCTCTTGCAGAACCCCACACATGCCCCCTGGAGCCCGCGATGCCATCGCCCGTCCCGGGCGGGTTCGCGGTACCCGCCGACAAAAGGACCCCAGAGACGGCGGAAGCCCCGGCAGCGCCGGTGCGGACCGCCGGCTCCAGGCAGGTTTCGGCGACGGCCTTGTGGTTCTGCAAGCCGCTCATAGCTCCGGACTCGGGCCTGATGGCAGCTTCACGGGACCAGCGCACCCCGCGGCGCCAGCCGCAGGCGCCAGACGCCGACCAGGGCCTCGACGGCGATGCCAAAGCGCATCTTGGAGACGCCCACCCGACGGTCGGGGAAGTGGATCGGCACCTCGCGCACGGCGGCCCCCAGCAGCCGGGCCCGGTACAGCATCTCGATCTGGAAACCAAACTGCCGCAGATACAGCGGCCTCTCGACCCCACGCGCCAACAGCGCCGCCCGCCAGCAGCGGAAGCCTCCCGTGGCATCGCGTACACCCAAACCCAAGATCAGTGCCGCATAGCGCGAGCCGACCAGGCTGGTGAGGCGCCGCGGCCACGGCCAGCCTTCGGTGGACCCACCCGCGGCATAGCGCGAGCCCAACACCAGGTCCGCCCCGGAACGCAGCGCGCCAAGCAATGCGGGCAGGTGCTCGGGACGATGGGAGAAGTCGGCATCCATCTGAATCACGGCGCGGGCCCCGGCGGCCAGCGCCTGGCGGAAGCCGTCGATGTAGGCCGGGCCCAGACCCTCGCGCCGCGCCCGAACCAGCAGGTCAACACCCGCATCGGCGAGACGGTGGACGCGCACCGCCTCGGCAGTGCCGTCCGGGCTCTGGTCGTCGACCACCAGCAGGCGCGCTTCCGGCAACGCCGCGCGTACCGCCTTTAGCAGGGGGATGATCGTGTCGCGCTCGTTGAAGGTGGGGACGACCACGGTCACCCCGCCACCCGTCGGCGACACCCCGCCGTCGTCCAGCCCGGCGTCCGCCGGGTTCGCTGGCCTCTGGGGTTGCAGCGCTGCCATGGGGGTTCCCTTCACAAACCTCGACCCGCCGCACCCAGGGCGTCGGCCATCAGGGCATGCAGGTCGCCCAGATGTTCTACGCTCAGGTCAGGCCGCACCTCCAGCCCGACGCCATACACGCCGTCTTCCTGCGGATTCGCCACCTTACAGCTCAGCGCCCCGGCATTGGCGGCCAGCAGGATGTCCGTCTGCAGACGATCGCCGATCATCAGGATTTGGCCGGACTGAAGGCCATGCCGGGTAGCGATGGGCCACAACATTTCGGGATTGGGCTTGCCCAGCACCTTGTCCGGCGACCGCAGCGTCGCCGCGGTCAGGCAGGCGCAGATCGAGCCGCAGTCCACCAGCAGCGTCTCTTCGTCGGTTGGACAGATGACGTCGGGGTGGGTCGCGATGAAGGGCCTGCCGCGCCGGATCCAGTACCCCGCCCGGCACAGCCGCTCGTAGCTCAGGCCCGTGTCGAACCCGACCACCACCACCTCGGGGTTATCGTCGACGTCCGTGAAGCCTGCCTCAGCCATCTCGGCACGCAGACTCGGGGTGCCCAGAATGAAGAGCCGTTTCTGCCCAGCGTACTCCTGGCGCAGGTAGTCCACCGTGTTCCAGGTCGAGGTGTACATCTGCGCCGGCTCGATCTGAATGCCCAGGTCGGCCAGCTTGTCGAGATAGACCTGCCGACTCTTGGATGAGTTGTTGGTCAGGAAGGTGAAGCCGATCCCATGCGCCCTGAGGAAATCAAGCCACGGCAGCGTCCAAGGGAAGAGCGTCGCGCCGCGGTAGATCGTGCCGTCCATGTCCATCACCACATGACGGACGCGTCGCAGCAGGGAGGCCGAGTCATGGGGTTCAGAGTTCAGAATGTGGGATTCCTGAGTTGCGGGTTCGGGGCCCAGAGGGTCCGTCGTCCGTGGTTCCAAAATACCCGCCGGGCGCAGCCCCCCGCCGGGCGCAGTACCTCAGCGCCGGACATGAGCCAGGAAGGCACGGTAGCCCTTGTAGGCCATGTAGGCGTCCAGCTTGCCGGCCACCTCCCAGGGCGCGTGCATGCTGAACAGGCCCACCCCGCAGTCCACTACATCCATGCCGTAGCGCGCTAGAAACTGCGCAATGGTGCCGCCGCCACCGACGTCTACCTTGCCCAGTTCCCCCGACTGCCACACCACCCCGGCGCTATTGAACACCTGCCGGATTTCGGCCATGAACTCGGCGCTGGCATCGCTCGAACCGGACTTGCCGCGCGAGCCGGTGTACTTTGCCACGACCACGCCGGCGTTGATCTGGGCCATGTTGTTGGGGCTGCTGACGTCGGGGTAGTTCGGGTCATGCAGAGCATTCACGTCCGCCGACAGCATCCGCGAGCGCTCCAGGCAACGCCGCAGGGCCAGGTTCGTGTCCACCGCGCCGGTCAGGGCGATCATTTCGGCAACGCTATTCTCGAGGAACACGGAATCCATGCCGGTGGCGCCCACCGAACCGATTTCCTCCTTGTCACAGAGGAGAACGACGGCGGTATGCTCCGGGGTGGCCTCGAGATCAAACAGTGCCCTCAGCCCGGCATAGGCGCAGACCCGGTCATCGTGGGCATAGCCGAGGATCATAGAGCGGTCCAGGCCCAGGTCCCGCGCCGGCCCGGCCGGCACGATCTCCAACTCGGCGCTGGCAAAGTCCTGCTCCTCGATCCCGTAGCGCTTCTCCAGCAGGCGCAGGATGCCGAGTTTCACCTTGTCCTTCACCTCGGGGTCATCGTCCGCTTTCTCGGCCGGCAGACTGCCGAACAGCACATTCAACCCCTCGCCGTTGATCCCCTCCGACATCGGCTTGGCTGCCTGTTCCTTGCCCAGATGCGGCAACAGGTCCGTGATCGTAAACACCGGGTCGGCTGGGTCTTCGCCGATGCACACCTGCACCAGGGTGCCATCCTGGCGAACGACCACGCCGTGCAGGGCCAGCGGCATGGCCACCCACTGGTACTTCTTGATGCCACCATAGTAATGGGTGTCGAGCAAGGCGACGCCGCCGTCCTGATAGAGCGGCACCGGTTTCGCGTCGAGCCGCGGCGCATCCGTGTGCCCGCCGACCAGGTGCAGGCCCTGCTCGAAGCCACGCTTGCCGATGACCGCCGCCAGCAGGGTCTTGCCCCGGCAGCCGCGGTACACTTTCATCCCCGGTTTCAGGCGCTGCGCACCATCACGCAAGCTGTCCAGATCCACGAAACCGCGGGACTGCGCCTGCGACACCGCCAGGGCAAAAGCCTCCCGTTCGGTCTTGGCAACGCTCAGAAAGTCGACGTAGTCACGGCAGTACGCCGCCACCGACTCCCGTTCCGCCGGGCTGATGGCGGACCAGGCATTGTCACGCTTCCAGACGCGAGCCGGGGCAGCCGCGGGGACCGCGCCCTTCGTCTTCTGTGTCATCTGCGCTTCTCCAAACTGACCTGCGCCCGGCCTGAGGGGTTCCCGTTGCGAGCCGGGCGCCGTCTACTATATTCCGTGCATCGAAGACCGACCAACCCAGGCCCGGTCGGAGTCGAGAATCGGGGCGTGAGTCGGTCCCTCAAGTGGGCTTCGCATAAGCCCGGGCGCCGGAGAGAGCGTGGCTGTCCGAACCATCCAAGGCGGGTTCTTCATCACCTTCGAGGGCCCTGAAGGCGCCGGCAAGACGACGCAGATCGGGCTGCTTGAAAACGTCCTCCGCGGCCGCGGCTTTGCCGTCACCGTCACCCGCGAGCCCGGCGGCACCCTTCTCGGCGAACGCCTGCGCGAGCTGATCAAGCACTTCGATGGGCCCGAAGGCGTGGCTCCTGAGGCGGAGTTGCTCATGTTCGGCGCCAGTCGCGCCCAACACCTGCGCCTGCTCATCCAGCCCCACCTCGCCGCCGGTGGCATTGTGCTCTGCGACCGTTTTGCCGACTCCACCACCGTCTACCAGGGCCTCGCCCGTGGCCTGGACCGCAGCTTCATCGAGGCCATGCACCGTTTCACCGTCGGCGAGCGCTGGCCCGACCTAACCTTCCTGCTGGACCTCGAGGTCGACGCCGGCCTGGAGCGCGCCCGGCAGCGGCGTCTTGCCACGCCCGGCCCCGTCGATCGCATCGAAGCCGAGTCGCGCCCCTTTCACGAGGCGGTGCGGCAGGGCTTCCTGCAGCTCGCCCAAGCCAACCCGGGGCGCTTCCGCATCGTCGCCGCCGCGGCCCCCCCCGAGACCGTCCACGCCCGGATTCTGGAGGGTCTCGACCGTGCCCTTGGCTGAGTTCAGCGACGCCTTTCCCGACCTCTGCCGACGCCTGCTCGTCTCCCGGCGGGCAGACCGCGTCGGGCAAGCTTATCTGTTCGTCGGCGACAGCCCGCCGCTGCTGCTGCGCTTCGTGACCGCCTGGGCCCAGGTGCGCGCCTGCCTGACTCCCTGTCCCGATGGCGATGCCTGCGGCACCTGCGAATCCTGTCACCGCCTGGCGAACGACACCTACCCCGAGCGCTTCGACCTCGTTCCTGAGTCGAAGACGCGTCAGATTCTGGTCGACGCCATGCGCACCTTCCATAATGGGCTCAACCGAACCACCGCTGCCTCCCGCCCCAAGATCGGGGTCATCGCCGAAGCCGACTGCATGGGTAACGAGGCTCAGAATAGCTTCCTCAAGACCCTCGAAGAGCCGCCGCCGCACACCCTGCTGCTGCTCTACACCACTCAGCCCCGTCTGCTCCTGCCCACTATCCGCTCGCGCTGCCAGGTTGTCCCCGTACTCCACAACCGCGTCGATTATGCGGACCTCCGCCAGCGCGGCCTCTTCGCCCTCCTCGCACCCCTGCACCGTCAGGCGGGCGCAGCCGTGGGTCTGCGCACGTCGGCGCAGCTTCAGGCCCTCTTCGCACAACTCGGCGCCGAGGCCGAAGCCGCCGTCGGCAGCGGTATCGAGGAGAGCTGGACTGAGATGATCGAAGCCGACAAGGGGCTGCGCAAACGCCTCGGTGAACAACGCGATACCCGCGTCGCCGCCGAGTATGTCCGCCGCCGCCGCCAGATCGAGGACGGCATCCAGGCCTGGTTCCTCCAACAACGCCTCCTGGCCGCCGACGTCCGCCCTGACCTCCTGCCCCACCCCGAGTTCCTTCAAGACCTCCCCAAAGACCCGCACCACCCTCCACCGCTCCCCGACGACGCCGATGAAGACCTCCGCTTCGTCGCCGACCTCCTCCGCGCCCTTCGCGCCAGTCTCAACGAAGCCCTCACCCTCGATGCTTTCTGCCTCTCGGTCAGCGCCAAAACCCACCCACCGAAAAAAACTGCCCGCCTCGCTTGATTCTGGCCTGGTAACGAGTTGCTAGCAAAGTTCCGCACAGGTTATCAACAGGCCAGCGCTCGCGCTGTCAACTCTCTGGTGATACTATTTTAAGTACTTGCGCCATAGTTTCTTATGTTCATTATCGACGGGTCTTGTGGCATTTTCGTGGAGACCCGAATCGGAGCGGCGCCGACTTATGCACAGCGCCCGCTTGCAGGTACAGAAGCACCGTTGGTGACGGCATTTCGGTGACGCGTGGGGGGCGCCAATGCGGCTGTGCTCTTGGGTAACGCCGCTAGGTGAAGTGCGGCGGCAGCGACTCGCCGCGGTGAGTCGCCGACGCCGCTTTGGCTGACCCCTACAGCATCGCGGCAGCGCCGGGAAACTTAGTAGCGCGGAGAGCACGCCAACGAAACGGCGCGCTGGACGGTGGGAACGAGAGGGGGGCGAAACAGACTGGCGTCCCCAAGGGGAGTCGAACCCCTGTTTACGGGATGAGAACCCGTTGTCCTGGGCCACTAGACGATGGGGACGTGTGACGCAGGGTACATTACAGGAACAGACGGCGACGTCAAGCTGCCTGGCACGGTTTCCAGTGGCGCGCCTGGCGGCATTTCCGGGGCTGTGGCGTCGTCGCCAGCGTCGATACCGGTGACGACCCAGACGCGCTCGGCTTGGATTGACCACGGGGATAATGCAGCGGAGGGTAGCGCGGCATGGCGCTTCGGGAAAGCATCACGGCGGCGACCGTCTGCCTGCCCCAGGCCGCGGGGCGCTTCTATCCGGCGGCAGCGGAGCCCCTGTCGCGGGCGCTGCGGGGGTTCCTCCCGGAACGCTCGAAGCCCGTTGAAGGTGGCCCAGCCGCGGCCGTGATCGTGCCCCATGCGGCCTACAGCTACTCCGGCCGGATCGCCGGGCGCGTCTATGCCTGCGTGGACGGAACGCGCCTCGAACGGGTGGTCGTGCTCGCCCCCAGCCACCACGCCACCTTCCGGGGTCTCGGGGTTGGCGGGTTCAGCGCTTTCCGTACCCCGCTGGGCGATCTGCCCGTCGATACCGGCATCTGCGGCGAACTGGCGCAGGGCGGCCAGGGCATCGCCAACCGCGCCGAGGCCTTCCTTGGTGAGCACGCCATAGAGGTGCAACTGCCCTTCCTGCAGACCGTCTGCCCCGCGGCCAGGCTGGTGCCGCTGCTCTGCGGCGAGATGTGGCCGGAGGAAGTGGCTGAGATCGCGGCACGCCTGGCGGCAGCAGTGCCACACGAAGGCACGCTGTGGGTGGTCAGCAGCGATTTCACCCACTACGGCGAGGACTTCGGCTATGTGCCCTTCAGGCGGGATGTTCTGGCCCGCGTCGAGCAGCTCGACCACGGCGCCATCGAAGCCATCCTGCGCCGGGATGCGACAGCGCTGCGGGAGTACCTACGGGCGACCGGCGCCACCGTCTGCGGCGCCGACGCCATCGGCATCTTGTTGTCCCTGCTGCCGCACCTCGGCTCCGCCTGGGGCACGCACCTGCTGGAGTACACCCAGTCAGGCCGCCTGGCGCACGACGAGACGCATAGCGTCGGCTATGCCGGGATCACCTTCACCAACGCGGCCGCCCGCACCGAGTCCCTTGTCTGGCGACCCTCTGCCGCGGCTGGTGAGACGCTGCTGGCTCTGGCGCATGAGACGCTCGCCGCCGAACTCCAGGGACGGACGTACTCGCCCCCGGAACCCGCCGCGCTGCCGACGGACATCACCCGCGTCGGCGCGGTCTTTGTCAGCCTCTATGTCGATGGCACACTGCGCGGCTGCATGGGCTCGCTGGAACCGCGGCAAGCGCTCTACCGCGAGGTCATGGTCAACGCCTCGAACGCGGCCTTCCGAGACCCGCGTTTTCAGCCGCTGCAGCCCGCCGAATTCGCCCGCCTTGACCTGGAGATCGCAGTGCTCAGTCCGCTGCGACGCCTCGCCGACCCGATGCACTTCGAGGTGGGCCGCCACGGCCTTGTCCTGCGGCGCGGGCGGCACGAGGCGGTCTGCCTGCCTCAGGTGGTGACCGAACTGGGCCCCAACCGCCAAGCGACCCTCGAACACCTCTGTCGCAAGGCCGGCCTGCCCCCCGGAGCCTGGCGCCAGGCAGCGGAGTTTTTCGTGTTCGAAGCCTGCGTGTTCCGTGCCTGCCGGAGATAGTGGGGGCTTGGGGCTCGGGGCGAAACGGGGAAACGGCGAGACGGCGAGGCGGCGGCCGGAGGAGGAGAGGAGGAGAGGCGAGACGGCGAAACGGGGAAACGGCGAGACGGCGAGGCGGCGGCCGGAGGAGGAGAGGAGGAGAGGCGAGACGGCGAGGGGGAGGAAAGGCGGCAGGCAGGTAGTAGAGGCTTTAGCCGGTTTCGTGTATCCGCTCGGACCCGTCCCACGACTCGACCACATGGCAAGCAGGCCGCAGTCCAACCCGGGAGTCTCCTGCCCGCGGGCCGACTCGTTCCGGCCGACCCGGAATGACCCACGAAGCGGCCGCTGAACGCAACTCAACCGCAAGCGCGCTGGTTCTCTCGAAACCGCCCGCTCCACTGCGCCCTGCACCTTGCAAACCCTGTGGCTGCGGGTATCCTTTGGGGGGTGCGGAGGGCGGCATTTTGCCGTCCGACAGGGCGCGCCTGGGGACTGGCCTGCACGACGACTTTCCGCCCGGGGCATTCCAGGCGCCGATGTGCTAGGAGGTATGGCATGGCAACGTGGTATTACGTCGAGAACAACCAGCAGGCCGGGCCGCTGGACGATGAGGGCTTCGCTCGCCTGGTCAGCCAGGGGCGGATTCAGGCTACGACGCTGGTCTGGAATGAGACCATGACCCACTGGCTGCCCTATGCCCAGGCCCGCGCCGCCAGCGTGCAGCGCCAGGCCGAGGCGCTGGCCACAGGCGCCGGGGTCGGCACGCCACAGGACAGCCCCGCGCCCCTGCGGGCGATGACGGGGGCCGACGCCGGCGGCGCCGTGGCCGCGATCCCCTGTGCCACGTGCGGCCTACCGTTCCCGCCCCAAGAGGTCCTCCCCATCAACGGCCAGTGGGTCTGCGCCGGCTGCAACGCTCTCACCCAGCAGGCGCTGCGCGAGAGTGCTTCCAGCCGGCCTGTGGTGCATTACGCCGGCTTCTGGATCCGTGTGGTTGCCAAGCTCGTCGATGGCCTCACCCTGTTCGTCGGCAACCTGGTGGTGGGCTTCTGTATCCAAGGCGGTTTCGCGGCCGGCTTCGGCCCGGCCATGGACACGGCCGGCGGGCCAGCCGACATCGCCATGAAGATCGCCGGCTTCGGCGTGACCTTGCTGGTGCAGCTCGTGGTCGGCCTCTGCTACACCACCTTCTTCCTGGGCCGCTTCGGCGCTACGCCCGGCAAGATGGCCTGCGGCCTCCTGGTCGTGCGTGCGGACGGGTCCGCGGTGACCTATGGCCGCGCCGTTGGGCGCCACTTTGCCGACATGCTCAGCGGCCTCACCCTCTGCATCGGATACCTGATCGCCGCCTTCGACCTGGAAAAGCGGGCGCTGCACGACCACATCTGCGATACCCGAGTGGTCCACAAGTAGCCCGAGAGCCTCGCCGGCGCTCTTTGACGGGCAGCCGGCTGCCATCTCCATGAGCCAGCACGACGACTCCGACGCTAGGCGCTACGGTAACAGCTCGGCCTGCCCGTAGGTACGCGCTACGGGGGGCGCGGCGGCAGCCGCCGCCATCACCGTCATGGCCCAGAGGTCGGGGTGACGCCGGGAAAAGGCGTCTGCTTCGGCGGGCGAAAACACCATGTACGCGGTCGACAGCGCGTCGGCTGCCGCCGCCGAGTCGCAGAGGATCCAGGCGCCCATGGTGGCCGTGACCGGTCGGCCCCGGCGCGGGTCCAGAATATGGCGCCCCTTGACGGCCATTCCCGAGCCGCTCAGAGCCGCATTGTGGAGGCGCAGACGCGAGAAACCCTGGGCACTGCCCCAGTCGCCCCCGACGCCGACCACCCACCCCCGCTCCCCGGGCGTCGGCCCGGGCCCGAGGGCAAGCGCTGTACTGGTGCCCGAATGCACCAGCACATTGTCCACCTTCCAGTCCACCAGCGTCTCTCGCAACCCGTCCAGAGCGAAGCCCTTACCCACCGCGCCAAGATCCAGGATTACGCCCCGCGAATCAGGGGCGAGGGTAACGCTGAACTCGCGTGGAGCGCCGCTTTCCGGCGGGGTGGCGTAGAGTTGCAGTTGCCGCATGCCCACGCGAGCCAGGGCATCGGCAAGCAGCCTTGGCGCGGGCGTCTCCAGGCCCTGCCGCCGGGCCTCGGCCCAACAGGCGAGCAGCGGGCCGCAGGTCACGTCGAAGGCGCCCGCGGTCTCCTGGGCCAGATGCGCGGCCAATCTCAGGCAGGTATAGGCTTCGAGGGACAGACGGGCGGTCTCGCCGGGGCGCAGGCGGTTGATCTGGGAGATATCGCTGCCGGGGTCGTGGCGGCTGAGCAGGCGTTCGTAGCGGTCTACTTCCCGAAACAACTCGCTGGCGACCTCCCCAGCATAGCGGGCGCTGCCGCCCGCCACGACGACTTCGAAGCGGGTGGTCATGGCCTCGTGGGCAAAGCGATGCAGCGGCAGGTCTTCCATGTCATCCCTGGGCTTGCCGCAAGCGGGCCTCGGCGTAGGTCAGGCTCAGCGCCAGCGCCAGCGCCGCCAGACCGCAGCCACGGTGGAGCGCTACCAGCAGCACCTGGCCGTCACTCCCCAGCAGTGGCAACATGGCGACCAGGGGCGTGACCATGACCCCGATCAGGGCCAGCGCCAGCAACCAGAAGCCGAGACGGTGGCCCGGGCAATAGGCAGGACCCGCCGCTGAACCGACCTCGAAACCGAAACGCGGGCCCAGAACAAGCAGCGTCAGGGGGAACGCCGCCGCCAGCCCGCCCCCGCAACCCACGTGCAGCAGCAGCAGGTAACCCCTCAGCGCTTGGCCTGTAAGACGGGACCCGAACCCGCTCAGGGCCAGCGCGATGAAGCTCAACGCGGCGCAGCAGAGGACGAGCCGTTCCAGGCCCGGAAACCGCTGTGCGCCGGCAGCGCCGGAGGCGCGGCTACGCCGGAGGCGCAGGCAGGCCAGCAGCAGGAGCCCGGTCCCGAAAAGGCCGAGAGCTGAGAGGAGCTGAAGCATGGCGTTCGTCTCTCATCCCCTATGGCTGAAGAACCCCGCCGCACGCCGCACGCCGGGCAGGACGAAGGCGAGCACGATCAGCCCGCTGGCCGCAACGGCGACTCCCAAGGCTGCCTTGAACCACGGGCGGAGGTAGAAGGTCCAGGCAAACAGCCGGTTGAAGGGGACCTGCAACCCGTGCCAGTCGTACATGTGCGTCACCGCCGACCGGGAAGTGAGCAGCGGCCCGGCCGCCGGGACCGTACCGAACAACAGCGCCGCCGTGGGCGAATGGCAATCGGTACAGCCGCCGCTGCCCAGGGCGCGTCTCGCCGGGCGCACGTCGTGGGCGACGGCCCAGGCACAGGGCTCCGCCGCGGGGTCCGTCACCGCCTCCAGGGACAGGCCGCCGCTGGCCGTAAGCCGGAAGAGCTTCCCCGAGCTGACGTAGCCGTAGGACACGCCCGGCACCTTCTCCGCCGCCGCCAGGACCTGCAAGACACGGGCGACCTGATCCTCGTTGAAGGCCTCCTCGCGCCCCGTCGTCGCCGCTACCGCCGCCAACACGAATTCCGGCAGCAGCGGCACGATCTCGGCGCCCCGTTGCCAGGCCCACCCGCTGAGTTTAGGGGCCGTCTCCAAGGGGGTCACCTCGAGGGCGCCATGGCTCGCTGCGTAGCGTTTGCGGCCCGCGAGCAGCAGCGGTTGTCCGGGCGCGTCAGGCCACTGCGACAGGGCCTGCAGCGTCCCCAGCAACCGCGCCGCGAGCGCGGAGTCGAGCTCCACTGCTGGGTCGAAATCGGGGACCAGTGGCGTCAGCCCGCCGGGGCCCAGCCAGGCCCACCAGCCGCCGCCGCGAGTGCCCGCTGGCGCCGGACGGGCTTGCAGGCGGCCGTCCGCGGTGGGCTCATAGAGCGAGTTGCCCAGGACCAGTACCGTCGCCTCAGATGTCTCTGCAACCCGCCCCAGCGCCGCCAGGATGCCGCTGACTTGGTGGCCCGCATCCAGAATGCCTTTGCCCGCCGTCGCCAGCGCTTCCGGACGGAGCGGCGTCGCCTTGCCAGCCTCGATCCTGGCCCAGAATGCCGGCCAGGCCATCCGGTGCGGTGCGATGCGGCCATCCAGCGTCTTCATGAACACCGGTTCGACGATCTGGGGAGCGTCGGTGTACCACTGCGCCCGGCCGTGGATGCCGAGACGGTTGGCCCGCGCGGTACGTACCCTGCGCGGTACGTTCTCCGGCCAGAACCCCGAATGGCAGGCCGTGCAGGAGAGCGTCTCGAAATGGCTCGGCGGCAGTCCCCGATGCCGTGGGCGCGGCGCCCCGAGCCGCCCGGCCGTCCCAGCCCCGGCTTGACCCGTGCCCAGGTGACAACCCCGGCAGGAAAACTCGGCCGAACCGCGCGCTTGGCCAACCGCGGCCTCGCCCTCGTAGCCACGGATAGGCTGGTGGTCGGCGCCGTTGCGATGACAGTCGACGCACTGCAGGCCGGCCCGGGTGTGGACATCCCCGTCAACCTGCCAGCGCTCCGTCTTGACCGGCGCAACCGAGTGGCAGAACAGGCAGTTGCGGTCCGGCGGGCGGTAGCTCAGATCCACCAGCACCCGGTGCTTGGGATCGAACTGGCCAAGATCGTAGCGGACATAGGGCGGAACCGCATACTGGTGATCGTCGGGGTTGGGCCCATCGATCAGGCGCCAGCTCTCGCGCACCCGCGAGGCCATACCGCCGACCTCGCCAAAGCCGTCGGCGGCGGTGGCGGCCCAGCGAAAATTCTCCCGCCCGATCTGCTTGGCCCACTCGCTCGGATCCTGCCGCGGGGAAGCGCCATGGCAGGCCTGGCAGTGAATTTCGACCTTCCCCGAGACCTCCCAACGCGCCCCCGGGTCAGCCAGCTCGTCGACCGGGTCGCCCCAGCCGCCGCCCGGGAAGTGCCGTCCCCATAACGTCGTACACTGCCAGGGGGTCAACCCCAGAGCCGCCGGCGTCCACGTCTGCGGCCAGCCGTGCCCCGACACCGGCACCTGTGTCCCGCTCGCCGGGTCCACCCAGAACCACGGCTGAGCCGGGCGCCCCAGACGCGCCGCCGGCGTCTCCGGACTGAAGTGGAAGCCGCCCGCGACGGCCGCATAATCATGGCAAGACCCGCAGGTCTGGCGCGCGGAATACGGCGGCGCGCCCGGCGCGCTCGGCACGATGGCATCGCCCGCCTCGTCGACCAGCACCAACCGGTGTACCGGCGTGGTACGGCTGCCGTCCCATTCCCCCGCCCGCCCGGACGGTTCCTGGGAACGTGCCGCGCCAACCAGGAGCAGCAGAACAACGGCGGCAGCAGGCAGGTTCAAGCGAGGAACTCCCGTTCGCCGAAGCGGAGCTTCCGCGCCTGCTCGACGGCGTCATTGACGCGCAGGACCGCCACCGCGGTCTCGTAGCCGACCTCGGCCGGGCAGTTCAACGGGACGCCGAAACGGATGGCGTTGAAAAAGTTCTCGAGGTGCGGCTGATGCGCCGGCTTGGCCAATTCGACGGGCAACGGCCAACTGCCGGCCTCCATGGTCACCCGAACATCAACCGTCACGTCCCGGGTGGCGGCGCGCACGATCGGGGCCTTCACCGGGCTTAACAGACCCATCTTGACGTACGGATCCCAGTCGGGAGCATGCGGTTCGCGCAAGGCGGCGTTGCCGCGGGTCGGGACTTCCGAGATCACCAGCGAGCCGTCCTCGCCCATGAAGGTCTCGTAGAAGCCGCCGTGGGAGCTGGTGGTCAACACCTGGTAGAAAGCGCGCGCCGTCCCTTCCGGCGTCTCATAGTCGAAGATCGCCAGCACGTTGTCGTACCACTCGTGGAGTTTGTAGAAGTCCACCCCGCCAGCCGCCGTCACGGCGCTCGGGTTACAGCCGAAGACCCAGGTGAAGACATCTATCTGGTGCGAGCCGAGATCAACGATCGGGCCGCCGCCGTACTTCTTGTACCAGCGCCAGTTACGGAACTGCGACATGGAGTCGTAGCCGTACTTCTCGAGGGTCTCCGCCGGGAGCGGGCTGCGCTCCGGCCAACCGAGGTCAGCGCTCCTGGCGCGGTTCCACTGCCCGTAGGCATGGGTGACCCGGCCAAGCAGCTTGACCTCGCGGATGAGCTTGGTGACCGCGTGGAGGTAGCGCGGGTTGCTGCGCCGCTGGTGCCCGATCTGCAAGAGTTTGCCCGTCTCTTTCGCGGTCCGCACCATGCTGCGGGCCTTTTCCAGGCTGTTGGACATCTCCTTCTCGCAGTACACATGCAACCCGGCGCGCAGACAGGCGTTGGCATGTTCGGCGTGCATCCAGTCCGGCGTGGCCACGATGACGGCATCCAGGCCCTTCTCCTTCTCCAGCAACTCCCGGTAATCCTCGTAGACGTTGACCACGTGGCCGTACTTCTTCAGGTAACGGCTGCCGTACTGCTGGCTGTAACCCCAGATGTCGCAGACGGCCCGGAAGCGAATACCCGGGATGCGCAAGGCGGCCTCGATCAGGACGCGGCCCTGGGCCCCCACGCCGAGCACCGCCACCTGCAGATCGTCGCCCGGGGTTGGGGTCAGGGTAGGCTGCGCCAGCGCGGTCGGCAGCAGGGACGCCGCCGCCAAACCCGCCCCCACGCCAGCCGAGGTCCGCAGAAAGTCGCGGCGGCTGGCCGCCGACGCGGGCTGGGCTGTCACCTTCTCGTCCATGGCAAGTCCGCCCTTTCGGTTTGGAGCGCCACAGCATAACGTCGCGTCGCCAGGACCGCAAGACAATCGCGGGCGAGGGCGACGCGGCGGTCTGACCTGTCGGACCTGTCTGACCTGTCGGACGGGCCTCTGGCGGCGCGCCCGCAGAGCCGGGCGCCAATCTTCACTGGCATTACCCGCCCCTGTGCCCGTCCGTTGCATCCACGGCGGTGGCACGGTATCCTTAGGCCCGGCGGAGCGGCGCTGCGGACGAGTCCGGCCAGGCTGCGAGTGCGGCTGAGTCCTGAAACGCAAACGAATCAAAAGTGCCGAGGAGCCCGAGCGCGGGCTGAAGGGGGTAGGCAGATGTTGAAACAACGGGTTCCCGCCGCGATCTCAGGCGGGCTGGTAGCGGCCCTGCTGTCCAGCTGCGGCACCACGGGCGACGCGACGAAGGGAACCGGCGCGCCGCCGGAACCCAGCGCCTTGCTCTACGTTGCCCCGAACGGCAACGACGCCTGGTCGGGACGATTCGCCACGCCGAACGCGGCCCAGACCGATGGCCCGGTCGCCACGCTCGAACGCGCCCGCGACGAACTCCGCAAACTGAAGCAGTCCGGAGGCCTGCCGACCGGCCCCTGTGCGGTCGAATTGAGCGGGGGCAGGTACGAGCTGAAGGTGCCCTTTGAGCTGACCGCCGAGGATTCGGGGACCGAGTCGGGCGCCATCGTGTATCGTGCTAAGCAGGGCGAGGAGGTCCGCCTGGTCGGCGGCAAGCTGCTCAGCAACTGGCAGCCGGTGACCGATCCGGCCACGCTCGAGCGCCTCGATCCGAGCGCCCGCGGCAAGGTCTTGCAGGCGGACCTGAAGGCGCTCGGCCTCACCGATCTCGGCGAGGTCACCAGCGCCGGAAAACGTCTCGAGTTCTTCTTTCGGGACCAGCCTATGCCCATCGCCCGCTGGCCCAATGAGGGCTTCGTCAAGATCGTGGACGTGCTCGGCCAGACCCCGATCGACGTGCGCGGCACCAAGGGCACGAAAGAAGGCATCTTCACCTACGCCGACGACCGTCCCACGCGCTGGAAGCAGGAGAATGACCTCTGGTTGCACGGCTATTGGTTCTGGGACTGGTCCGACCAGCGCCAGAAGGTCGCCTCCATCGACACCGAGAAGCGCGTGATCACGCTGGCGCCGCCCGTCCATGCCTACGGTTACCGCGAGGGCCAATGGTTCTACGCCTTCAACGCGCTGGCTGAACTTGACACCCCCGGCGAGTGGTATCTGGACCGCTCGGCCGGCATCCTCTACTTCTGGCCCCCGGCATCGCTCAAGCAGGGGGCCGCGGTGGTGTCGGTGCTGCCGACGCTGGTGACACTGAAGGACACCGCGCACATCACCCTGCGCGGTCTGATCTTCGAAGCGGCGCGGGACAACGGGATCGTGATCTCGGGCGGCACGCACAACGAGGTCGTGGGTTGCACGCTCCGCAACCTCGGGGCCTGGGCGGTCCGGGTCGGTGGCGGCACGGCAAACGGCGTGATCGGCTGCGATATCTACGCCACGGGCGACGGCGGCATCACCCTCGATGGCGGGGACCGCAAGACACTCACCCCCGCCGGCAACTTCGCGGACAACAACCACATTCATCACTACAGCCGCTGGAACCGCATCTGCCGTCCGGGCATCGCGCTGGGCGGCGTCGGCAACCGCGCCACCCACAACCTGATCGACAACGCACCGCATCAGGCGATCTCGTTCGGTGGCAACGACCACCTCATCGAGTTCAATGAAATCCACAGCGTCTGCTACGAGTCCAACGACGCCGGGGCCATCTACTCCGGCCGCGACTGGACCATGCGCGGCACGGTCATCCGCTACAACTACCTGCATCACATCAATGGCTTCGAGGGCCGCGGCTGCGTCGGCGTCTACCTCGATGACATGTTCTGCGGCACCGAGATCGTCGGTAACCTCTTCTACAAGGTGACGCGGGCTGCGTTCGTCGGCGGCGGGCGTGATTGCACCATCGCCAACAACATCTTCGTGGACTGCCCGCCGGCGGTACACATCGACGCCCGGGCCATGGGTTGGGCCGGCTACCATGCCGACGACTGGGTTAAGGAAGGCACCACGAAGGGCACCCTCTCCGGCATCCGCTACAACGAACCGCCCTACAGCACCCGCTACCCGAAGCTGATCAACATCCTCGCTGAAGAACCGCACGCGCCGCGCGGCAACCTCGTGGCCCGCAACGTCTGCAGCGGCGGCACCTGGGACGAGATCGAGGCGAAGGCGAGACCGCTGGTGACCCTCGAGGACAACCTGGTCGAGGCGGAGCCGGGCTTTGTGAACGCATCCCGAGAGAACTTCCAGCTCCGCGACGACTCGCCGGCCTACAAGCTGGGGTTTCAGCGTATCCCCCTCGAGCAGATCGGGCTTTACCAGGATGGCCGCCGGGCTTCGTGGCCGGTGAAACACACAGTCCGCGACATGACTCCCGTGGCGGTCCTGCCCAAGTCCGGCGCCGTACGGACCGGCCCGCCGCCCGTCTTCACCCTGCGCCGCACCACGGCGCCGATCCAGATCGACGGCGTCATCGAGCCGCAGGAATGGGCCGGCGCTGACCCGGCCAAGGCGATGGTCGTCGAGCAGGACCTGCAGGGCGAGAAGGTGAAGCCGGCCAGTCTGGCCTGGTTCGCCTACGACGACCAAGGCCTCGTCGTGGCCATCGATAATGCGGTCAATCCGGCGACTGCGCTGAAGCCCGGCAACGAGTGGGGCCGGGACGACGCGGTGGAACTGGCGTTCCGCAACCCCGCTGCCGGCAAGGACGCACCGATTCTCGTGCTGCGCGGCTATCCTTCCGGGCACTTCGAGAGCAGTCCGGAAGCCGGGGCGTCGGCGGCGGCCGTGAAGCAGGCGGCTGAGGGCGTGCTCTACGCCGCCAAGGTGGTGGCGGCCGGCCGCTGGACGGCGGAGTGGCGGATTCCTTTCGCCGCGCTCGGGATCGACCCAGCGAAGCCACCGAAGCTCGCCTTTAACCTGAGCGTGCGCAAGACCGCCGGGCCAGACTGGGTCCTGTGGCAGGGCACCCGGGCCGCAACCTGGGCCGTCGGCAACGCCGGAATGCTTGAACTGGCACGCTAGGCGCCGGGGCGGAATGCCTGTCGGGCTCAGCCTGGGCTGGCGTCGGCGCGGAGAGCCAACCAGGCGTCCATCGGCGTACAGGCCCCCACGGCGGCGGGCGAACGAGCCCGCTGTTCCGTATCCAGCGTCACAAGGACGGCGCCGTAGCGGATAGCCGTGGCAACATACACGGCGGCGGCACCACGCAGAGAATGCGCCGCCGCCAGGGCGGCGGCCTGCTTGGCCAGATGCGCGTCCAGAGGAACCGCAACCAAGCCTGGGACCCCGAAGGCCAGGTCCGCCAGCCGCATGGCAAGCTCCTCCTTGCCCGTACTGCGGCGCACGGCGGCGGCGACCTCGACCGCCAGCAGCCACGGCTCCACGAGGGGCAGTTCCTGCGTACGGATAGCCTCGAGCAGCGCCCGACTGGCCTCAGAACCCGGTTCGCTGGCATGACAGGCGCTGACGAAGACGCTGGCGTCAAGCACGAGCAATCGCGGCATGGGCGAGCACCTTCTGTTGGCGCAGGGAGTGGCTTGAACAGTCCTGGTCAGCGCCGCATGTCGGCCAGCAGTTCCGCTGCCGTCAAGGGAGACTCCCAGCGTCGGCTGACTTCTTCGGTGGCCGTGAAGAACTGCGCCCAGGCACGGGCCTTGGCATCGGGCGTTGGCAGGGCCTGCTCCACCGGCATAATCAGGCCCACGGCTTTGCCCCGGCAGGTGACTCGGAACGGGCTCCGGTTGAGCTGCACCGCCCGCATCACGGCCGAGGTCCGGGCTTTGAGCTCGCGAATGCTGATATCGGTCATGGTCAACCATCCTGGCGCGCCTGGCGCGTTGTAGCTACCAATGTAGTCACTCAGGTCCTGGATTCCCAGCTGAAGATGAGAAGTGGGTTTCGTCCGGAGGTGTTGCCCGAGGTGTACAGTAAGGGACCCTCAGACATGAGTAGGTCGGGCCAAGCGCCGCGGCGGAAGACCTTGCAGGGGGGCGGGCAGCCTCACCTTCTCTGGGGCAGCCAGGAGTATCGAAAGGAGCGTCCAGATGTTGCGGCCAATCGCTCTCGCGGGAGTCTCAGGCGGGCTGGTAGCGGTGCTGTTGTCCGGGTGCGGCACGACCGGCGCGGCAGGGCAGGGCGCTGTCGGGGCGCCGGAACCGGCGGCGCTCTTCTACATTGCCACGAACGGTAACGACGCCTGGTCGGGACGCCTCGCCAGGCCCAACGCGAACCAGACCGATGGCCCCTTCGCCACCCTGGAACGCGCCCGGGACGAGCTCCGCAAGCTGAAGCAGACCGGTGGTCTGCCGCCCGGCGGCGTTGCGGTCGAACTGCGCGGTGGGGTCTACGAACTGAAGGCCCCGTTTGCGCTCAGCGCCGAGGACTCGGGGACGGAGGCCTCTCCGGTCACCTATCGGGCGCGGCGGGGCGAGGAGGTCCGGCTGGTGGGCGGCAAGGTGGTGACCGGCTGGGGACCGGTGACCGACCCGACGGTGCTGGCCCGCCTGGACGAGGGCGCCCGGACGCAGGTGCTGCGAGCCGACCTGCGGGCCCAGGGGATCACGGACTACGGCGAGATGAAGACCGGCATCGCCGGGGCCGCCGGGGCACAGGGACTACAGCCCTACGACCCGGGCATGGAGCTGTTCTTCCAGGATAAGCCCATGACCCTGGCACGCTGGCCCAACGAGGGCTTCGTCAAGGTCGGCGAACTCCTGGGCGGCTCGCTGCGCGAAGCCCACGGCCTCAAGGGCGACAATGTCGGCAAGTTCACCTACGAAGGGGACCGGCCGGCTCGCTGGGTTGGCGAGAAGGACATCATGCTGCACGGTTACTGGTTCTGGGACTGGTCCGACCAGCGCCAGAAGGTCGCCTCCATCGACACCACGGCGCGCGTCATCACCATGACCGAACCGTACCACTACTTCGGCTATCGCAAGAGCCAGCGCTACTACGCCTACAATCTGCTGCCTGAGCTGGACCTGCCGGGCGAGTACTGGATCGACCGCGAGGCCGGCGTGCTGTACTTCTGGCCGCCGGCGCCCATCGCCGCGGGCAAGCCCATGGTCTCGGTACTGTCGGCGCTGGTGACCTTGAGCAATACCACGCACATCACGATCCAGGGCTTCGTCATGGAGGCGACGCGCGGCACGCCGGTATCCATCTCGGGAGGTACGGGGAACCTGCTGGCCGGCTGCACCCTCCGCAACACCTCGAAGTGGGCCGTCAACGTCAGCGGGACGAACAACGGGGTGGTCGGCTGCGACATCTACAACACCGGCGAGGGCGGCATCACCCTCAGCGGCGGCGACCGCAAGACCCTCACGCCCTGCGGCCTCTACGCCGAGAATAACCTCATCTACGAATACAGCCGAATCTGCCGGGTCTGCCGCCCGGCGCTGTCGCTGAGCGGCGTGGGTATCCGCGTGGCGCACAACCTGATCCACAACGCGCCCCACATGGCGATCAACTTCGGCGGCAATGACCACATCATCGAGTTCAACGAGATTCACAGCGTTTGCTACGAGACCGGCGACGCCGGGGCGATCTACGCCGGTTATGACTGGACCATGCGGGGACACCAGATTCGCTACAACTACATGCACCATGTCAAGGGACCCGGGCTGCACGGGGCCAACGGGGTTTACCTGGACGATATGTTTTCCTCCGCGACCCTCTACGGCAACGTCTTTCAGGAGGTGAACCGGGCGGCCTTCATCGGCGGTGGGCGGGACAACGTGGTGGAGAATAATCTCTTCGTGGACTGCAAACCGGCGCTGCACGTGGATGCCCGAGCGGTCGGCTGGGCCAAGGCCAGCGTCGAGAACCAACTGACCGAACGGCTCAACGCCATGCCCTACCAGCAGCCGCCGTGGAGCCTGCGTTTCCCTCAGCTTCTGACGGTCTTGCAGGATGAACCGGGCCTGCCCAAAGGCAACCTGGTGACCCGCAACATCTGTTTCGGCGGGGTCTGGGACGAGATCGAGAAGGTGGCCATCCCGCTGGTCACGATGCAGGACAACCTGGTGGGCGAAGACCCGCACTTCGTCGACGCGGAGCACGGCAACTTCCAGCTCAAGGACGATTCTCCGGCCTACGGGCTCGGGTTCCAGCGTATTCCGATGGAAAAGATCGGCCTCTACGAGAGTAAGCTCCGTGCCTCCTGGCCGGTGCAGCACGAGGTGCGGCAGGCCGCACCTCACAAACCCGCTGGAGACAAGCCATGAAGATGCTGAAGACCGTGATTTTCGCCTGGGCCGTGGCCACCGTGAGAGCGAGCCGCGGGGCGGACGAGCCTGTGCCGTTGCTGCGCAATGGGGGCTTCGAGCAGACGCTCGCCGTGCCCGGCCTGCCTGAGAGCGGTGGCAAATCCGGCGGCTGGACCCTGACGGGCAGCCCGCTCGCGCCCGCGGAGTGGACCCTGAGCGGCTGGTTCACGGGCGAAATGAGCGTGCTCGCCGACGATGCCTGTGAGGGCAAGCGTTTCCTCAGAATCCGGGGCGGCGCGGAACGGCAGGCGCAGATTTACCAGGCCTGTCCCGAGGTCCGAGCCAACCGTTCCTACCAGACCTCGCTCCGCTACCGGGGAGGTCCGGTTGAGGTTAAGGCCTACGAGTACAGCCCCGGCGGCAGCGGTCCGCACATCGAGACGGTGGTGACGGGGCCGGCAACCGACGAGCCCGGAGGCGTCTGGCGCACGGTGACCGCCGAGTACTGGCCGCCGGAGACCGTCCTGAATGTCAGCCTCGTGGTCGCGGTCGAGACGGGCCGGAGCGCTGATCTCGACGACTTCCGGATTCAGGAAACGCCAGCGGCAGCGACGCCGGCCGGCCCCGGCTGGATCAACGTGCTTGATTATGGCGCCTCGGGCTCGGAGTTCCAGACCACGGCCAGCACCACGGCCGGCGCGAAGCAGATCACCGTCGCGAACCCAGGTGACTTCAGGGCCGGTCAAGGCGTGATGATTTCCAAGTGCCAGCCGCACTACAGCAGTGCTGTCTTGCGCGGTCCGGGCAGCTACTACGGCACGACGCAGCCGCTCGATGGGGTGGCGGAGTTACGCGGCTTCGATGGCAGCGCCGGCGACTGGCTGGTGTTCATCCTCGACATCGAGGGCGACCAGCCGCTCTGCTTCCGCTGGAGTGACGATCTCGCCCGCAGCTGGAAGGCCAAGCAGGTGCCCATCACCTGGGATTGGCAGACACTCAGCGGCGGGATGGAGGTGAAGTTCCTCAAGCGCGACCTGAAGCCCGGGCACGGCATCACCTTCAGCGCCCGCACCCAACTGGTGACGAAGATCGAGAAGATCGAGGGCAACACGCTGTGGCTGGAGGCAGCGCCGACGAAGACCGTGACCGATGCCGTGGTCCGGCACTGTGAGGCCGCGGCCCTGCAAACCGCGATCGACCGGGCGATCCGCACCCGGCGCAACCTGTACTTTCCGGTTGGTTACTATCGCCTCGAACGCGGGCTCTCGGTCCGCAACGGCGCCCTGCGCATCGAGGGCGCGGACGGCGTCCACACCGTGCTCGACATCAGCGATGGGACGGGGTCGGTCTTCGCGCTCGCTGGCGGCAGGGAGGTGACGATCCGTAACTTCCGCATGCTTGGCCACACGGGGTTGGCCGAGAAGCCGGGGACGATGCAGAATGCCACGGGGAACCCCTTCTGGTGCTGCGCGCTCAAGGGCTGCAACGCGGTATCCATCGCCAATACCGAGCGGGTGTTGTGCGAGAATGTGCATGTCTCGCGGATGTCGGCCGAGGCGTTCTACTGCCAGGGCAGCGGCCGCACCGCCGCCGACAAAGGCCAGGATATCTACACCAAGTCGCTAACCTTCCTCCGTTGTTCCGTGACCGACTGCGCCGCCAACGCTTTCAACAACAATGACACCAGCGAGAATACCTCTGTGCTCTACTGTCGGATCGACGGCGCCGGCTGGCATGCGTACGAAGGTCCAGGCCGCTTTATCAAGCTCATCGGCAACTACATCCGCAATTCTGGGCCGTTTACGGTTGGCGACATGAGCCACCGTTACCAGCCGCTGCTGGAACTCGGCTGTGGCCAGGCGATTGTGGCCGACAATGTCTTCGAAGGCTGCAACGGCCTCAACGGCGGTATTGTGATCAACCACGGTTCAACTCAGGTTGCGATCACCAACAACCTCTTCATCAACTACCGTGGCACCGCCATTACCGTCACCGGTCAGACCACCCGCAATTCCTATCCGTCGCAGCAGGCTGTCGTCAGCGGCAACCTCATCGATCTGACCGCCGTGGGTGGCGCGGCGGCGGCCCGGGCCGGCATCGTCATTGCCGCCTCGGACGTGACCGTCAGCGATAACCAGGTCTACGTGCGTGGCGAAATCGACCCGAGCGTGACCGGTATCCGTATCGCCGAGCCTGCCGTGAATATCCTGGTGCATGACAACCTGATTCGCAACGGCGGCTATGGCATCGTGGCGCAACGTTGCCGGTCCAGCGTCACTGCGGTGGCCGAGGATGGCAGCTTCCGTGAAGGCAACCTGCCGCTCGAGTGGCCCGGGGGCCATCGTTACCGCGGCTGGAACCTGGCCTGGCTCGGCGGCACTGAGCCGAACCCGCTATGCACGATCGCCGAGTTCGACGCGGAGACCTGCCGCTTCCGGCTGGCCCAACCCCGGCGGGTCAGCGTCGGCGATGCCTTCGCCATCTTCCCACCCTCCGCCAACTGGACCATCCACCACAACACCATCACCGACTGCCGCCGTCCAGTGACCCTCGATGGTTACGGCAGCCCGACGTCGGTCTTCCGCGACAACACCGTCACCCGCGGCCAGGCAACCGGCGTGGAACAGGCCATCGCTGTGCTCGGTGAGTACAAGCTCAGCGGTAATCTCATCTACGGCTTTGACGAAGCGGCTTCGGCGGCCTTGGCCCTGCATCCCTGCCGTATCGGAAGAGAGCTGCGCAACCTCTACCGCGACAACGTTTTCCAGAACTGCACCACGCCCGTGCAGGAACGCGCCAAGGGACTGTGGGCCGCGTCCATCAAGCAGGGAAACACGTTCCTCGCCTGCCCCGGCGCCCCCCAGACCGACGCCACCGCCACCACCGAGCCGCCGGTGGCTTTTCTGCCGAGCGAGACTCCGCGGCTGGCGGTATTCGAAGCCGTGAAGATGACGCCGCTCGCGGCCCTCGATGGCCGCGTCGACGAGTGGCCGTGGACCGACAAAAACCGCGTGGCGGTCACCCAGTTCACTCCCCAAGGCGACCCACTCCTCGAGCCGAAAGGACGCCTCTGCGCCGGCTGGGACGATGAGAACCTCTACTTTGCCATGCGTTTCACCCGGCTTAAGCGCACCCCGCTCAAGGCCGGGCTCAACTGGTCCGGTGACGGCGTCGAACTATCCTTCCGGGCGCTCGATCCGGGCCAGGTCTCGCCGATCTTCGTCCTCTGGGGAACCGTGGATGGGACGTTCAATGCCTCCGACGCCATGGGCGCTTCCGTCGAGCAGGTGCAGCGGCTCGAAAAAGGCGTCTCGTACGCGGCCGCCAGCAGCGACGACGAGTGGACGTGCGAGTGGAAACTGCCCTTTGCCGCCATGGGGCTGAAGTCCGCCCCGGCCAAAGGGTTCAAACTCAACGTCGGCGGACGCAGCCTGGCGGACGATTCCTGGGCCGCCTGGGTCCCAACCGGCGGGCGCGTCTGCGATGTGGATGCGGCGGGCGAACTGCACTTCGCGAAGTAGCGCCTGGTCATCCAGACCTCAGGAAGCTACGCACGGCGACGCGCAAGGTGAATGCCGGTCGAAAACCGGCGCAACTCCAAGCCCGAAAGGCTGACATTCGCCAGCCCAGGGCAGCGCCCTGGGTTGGCACCAACCAGCAAGATTTTCCACCCTGACGGGGTGGGACAACCTCAGGAGGCCTGGCCCTGGGCCAGTCCCTCGCCAAGATCGTGGTTGACCTGATCTTCGGCACCTATGGGATGGGACGCTGCAAGGGCGGGATTGTCGCAGGCATGCAGCCTGCAATTCGCGCTTGGGGTCCGGTACCCAGGGCGCTGCCCTGGGCTGACGGATTGTGCCCCTTCGGGGCGGCCGAACGAAGACCAGACCTCAGGAAGCTACGCACGGCGACGCGCCCGCGGGCCGAGGGCTCTGCAAGAGCCTCTAGGGATAGTACTTGTTCGAGGCGCGCGCGAAGTTCTCATAGATGACGGGGAGTTCGATGCCCTCTCGTTTCAACTCCGACTCACGGGCGGAGATCATGAACTGACGGCCCGCGATGATGGGGATGTCGGTCGGCTTCTTGCCATTGCAGGAGATCTCCAGAGCCATCCGGGCCGCCTCAGTTCCCTGCTCGAAGGAGGAGAGGCCGTAGGATACCGCCCCTCCATCTTGAACGAAAAAGCCAAAGAGTCCCACGGCGGGGATGTGGCTGTTCGCGAGGGTCCATTCCATGATCTCCTTGGGCGGAACGGTGCCGGCGGCCGATTCCGACCGTCTGATGGTGTGATAATGGGAGATCAGCAGCAGGTTGTCCTTCCCCTGAGCTCTTGTGACCGCGGCTTTCCAGTCGTCAAAGGTGCGGCACAGGACCGAGTCCGCCATTTCGAAGGGTTGCCACGAATAGCCGTGAAGTTCCCGGGTCACGAAGGTGGAGCTTTCCGAGTCGTCGGCGATATGGATGATACGATTGCGGGCCGGATAGAAGGTCACCCGCAGGGCCTCCCGGACGGAGGAGGCAGGCACTCGTTCCAAGACCCCGGTGACGTTGCTCGCCTGGTCGTAGCCGTAATGTTCAGGGGCCGCGTTGACGCCGCAGAAGATGATCTTGAGGCGCGGATCATGGAGGTACTCTTTGGCGACGTATTGCTGGGCGATGTCGTCGCAGGCAATCACGACATTGGGGCGCCAGCTGTTGATGGCCTTACGCGCGCCGACGGCGGCCTTCGCCACATCCTCCGGAGAAGGGTGGCGCTTGGCGTCCATGTAGTAGTAGCGCACGGATACACGTTTGCCCTTGATCACCCGCCCAAGCCCCTCGTTGACTTCCTCGACCCAGGAGAAATCGGGGGCATAACTGTGTAAGACGAGGAGGTGAGGCCGTTGAGGACCGCCGACGAGGGCGCGATCTCAAGGATCAGCAACATCGTAATCGCGAAAATAGACGGGATGAATTCGTCGGACAGGCTGAACATCCACATGACGATGGTGGCAGCGAAGATGGCGAGGAAGCTGGAGGCGTCAAGACCGAGCCCCAGCCTGGGCCGCAGGTAAAGGATGATACAGGGCACGATAATGGCGAGCAACCAGCCCGCCAGTTTCAGACTTACGGGAATCTTGATTCTCATCATGTGCTTTTCTTTGCAGGAAAGGGGCGCAGGGGGAGCCGTCGGCCCGAGGCCGGAGAGGGGCCAGACGACCCGGGATTCCTTTCCGGCGCAGTCGGCCGTCGTCAGCGGCCTACAGCGGCAGTACCCAGAATTGCTTCGGGGGCACGCCGGTAACGACGTAGTAGATCGTGCCCACGATGCTGGGGACCACGGCCCCGAAGATCTCGCCGGCGATGAGGCCGAAGAACAGCGGTTTCAGGGTCTGATAGAGGCGGCTGCCGCCGTACTTAACGATGGCGCTCTTGAGCAGCCAGCCGAGGATGAACGAGCCACTCAGCCGCCAGGGGGGCTCGGTCGCCCAGGTGAGGAAGAGCACCGGGTGCAGGGGCCACCAGGTGGTGCGCAGGCGGCCCAGGTAACACAGCAGGGCCAGCGCCATGCCAGCGGCCAGAGCCGCCATGCAGAAGCCATTCGGCGCCATGGCCCCAAAGCGCGCCCAGCCACGCAACGCTGAGGCCTTTTCCAGGCTGCCCTGGGCTTTGAGCATCTCCAGCGCGTTGACGGTGTTGTCGAAGGCCATCTTCGGCACATACTGCCCGGCCCAGCCGTCCCATTTGGCGTAGCCCAGATCATACTGGAAGTAAAGCGTCACCGGCAGCGCCACCAGCAGGCCAAGTACGATGGCGACCGCGAACAGGCAGGCGCTTCGTCCCAGCGGCACCCGCCGAATCTGCAACAACTTGAGGCTGTTGACGACGAACGGCATCAGCGACTCGCGCGGGTCGACCAACAGGACCGTGGTCAGCATGAACATGATCAGCAGCGGGCGTGGACCCAGAGCCTGAGTGCCCATCAACCCCCAGACCGCGACGCAGGGGAAGAAGAAGGGCTGGTTGTAAAACAGGCCGGTCTCGGCGAAAACCCGTCCCATCACCACGTAGAAGACCAACAGGACCCCGGCGTACATCAGCGCGATCTGCCAGCCCAACCCCACCAGCGCCAACTGGACCACGAAGGCGGTCAGAAAGAGAACAAACAACCGAGCCCCCCAGACTGCCGCTTGATCAACCTCCAGCCCACCCCCGGCGCCCAGCGCCCGACGCGCCACCGAGAGGTAGTAGTGTCGACCGCAGAAAAGCACCACGCCGAACACCCCCAGGTTCGCGCCGAAGAGAGCGAAGGTCTGGGGTTTCAACGACAGGTAACCGCTGGCCGACGGGCCGGCGCCCGAGGTCAGACTCAGGCCGTAGGTAGCGAAGGCGCCGACGACGGTAGCCCAGAGGAAAGGCCCGATGCCGAGCGACAGAGACACTTCCTTGGGCACAAAATAGGCCACGCCGATGACGGTGGCGTAGAGGATCGGCGCCAGCAGCCGGGCCCCACCACCACGCTGGATGTATGGCACCAGATCAACCATCGCGGTCAGGTTGAGCTGCCGGGTGATCGGAATCATACCATCCGGGAAGAAGGTCGCCAGGAAGTTGTTGAAATGGATCAGAAACACGGCCAGAGTGCCCACCCAGAACAGCCGGTTGCGCAGCAGCGGACTCGTCGTCTCCCCGTCGGCCGGCAACAGCGAGTTGGCAAACTCCGCCAGCGGATAAGGCAGCAACTCGTGATCGGACCACTGCCGGTGCAGCACGACCGCCAGGGCGGTCAGCGCCAGCCAGAGCGCCAGAATGATGGGCAGCCAGAACGCCAGGGTGCGGGTCCAGGCTTGCCAGGGCACGTCGGTGAAGGCGATATGGCGGTTCGCCTCCCCCAGGCCCTGAACAAAGCCGTTGAGCACCCTATCCTCGTCCGCGCTGGAGTCGGCCAGCATCTGCTTCGGGACCACTTGGAGCACCTGCTTCTCGCTCCAGCCGGGGTTCAGGCGGTTGAAGTGATGCGGCAGGATCAGCGAATTGGTGAAGGTGCGCAAGAGGCCACTGGCAGGGATGCAGCAGCAAGCCAGCACGAGGCTGAGCATCACCGCCAGTTCGCGGCCGCTCAGCACCCAGCGGCGGTTGAGTCGCGCCAGCAGCGGGTTGACCACGATGACCGCAAGGATCAGCGCCCCATAGACCGCCACGGGCAGGTTGTTGCCGATCAGGAAGGTCTGGTTCAGGATGTTGTCGTTGACGTAGTTGAAGCCGCACAGGGCGACCACGCCCAGCAACCCCAGAATGACGGCTCGGATGGTCATGGTGTCCTCGGTTGACCCGCAAACTCGCTCGCACTATAGCCCTCCTGGAGCCTTCGTGGCGGGGGCGGAGGGCGCCAACCTGGCGGAAATGCAGGCGAGCCGCGGCCGCTCCATTTCCAGTGGACCGCCCGTGGCCTCACGGGCAGTGGCCGCGAGCCGCGGCCGCTCCAATTCCAGTGGACCGCCCGTGGCCTCACGGGCAGTGGCCGCGAGCCGCGGCCGCTCCAATTCCAGTGGACCGCCCGTGGCCTCACGGGCAGTGGCCGCGAGCCGCGGCCGCTCCATTTCCAGTGGACCGCCCGTGGCCTCACGGGCAGTGGCCGCGAGCCGCGGCCGCTCCAATTCCAGTGGACCGCCCGGGGCCGCCCGGGCAGTGGCCGCGAGCCGCGGCCGCTCCATTCCCTAGCACCGCGGCCGTCAGTAGGCAGGGCCATCTTCTTGGTCTACTATGAGGCCATGAAAACGACCAACGTCGCCGACTTCAAGAAGCATCTGAGCTCCTACCTCGCGAGCGCTGAGGATGGCGTCACGCTGGAGCCGGCGGTCCGCACCGGCCCTGCCGGGGCTTCCGCCGTAAATGGGGATACCGCGAACCCGCCCGAAACGGGCTGGGCATCGCGGGCTCCAGGACGACATGCGGATACCGCGAACCCGCCCGAAACGGGCTGGGCATCGCGGGCTCCAAGGCGGCAAGCAGCATCACGGCAGACGTCTGCCAGACCTGGGGGGGGGGTCTTTCTTGGAACAGCCCTGCCGCCCACGCGGCGCAGATTGCTCTCGCCGCCGGTCCCCGCTATGTTGTAAAGTGAGAGTCGTCGGTATCGGTGCGGAATGTCGCCATTCGGCTCGTAACGGTAGCGCAACAGACGGGACGCTGACCATGACCACACAACGGGAGACCTCCGTGTCACGCTGGAATCAGCCGAGCGAGGATGCTGTCATCGGGCCTGAGGAAACGCAGCGGAAACGGCGTTCGCGGTTGCTCTACCTAGCGGTCGGGTTCATCGTGTTCGCCTTCGTCGGCGCCATCTGCTTCGCCGCCGGTCGGCGCAACCGGCCGCCGCCGCCACCCCCGACGGTGGTGGCGGACAAGCCCGCGGTGGCCGCCGTGGACACGCCTCAGGACGCAGCGCTGCCGAGCGCGCCGGAAGAGATTCGCAAGCTGCTGTCAGACCCCGCCAACCCGGTTGTGCGCCTCGTGACTGGCAAGGGCGACATGCTCGTCGAGCTCTATGAAGACAAGGTCCCCAACACGGTCGCCAACCTGGTCGAACTCGCCGACAGCGGCTTCTACAAGGGGATGGGCTTCCACCGTATCATCCCCGGCTTCATGGCGCAGGGCGGTTGTCCGAACTCGAAGAAGGGCGCCTCGGGAGCGCCGGGCACAGGCGGACCGGGATACGCTTTTGCCGACGAGTTCAGCGACAGCCTCAGGCATACGGACCGCGGCATCCTCTCCATGGCCAATGCCGGCCCCAACACCAACGGCAGCCAGTTCTTCCTCTGCTTCGCCGCGGCGCCACACCTCGACGGCAAGCACTCGGTCTTCGGCAAGGTCGTCGCTGGGCAGCAGGTAATGGACCGTCTGGAGAAGATCGGCTCGAACTCAGGCCAGCCCAGCGAAGAGGTGCGTTTCACCATCGAGGTCGTGCTCAAGCGGGACCACCCCTACGCAGTCAAGAAGCTGTAGGCCCGAAAAAGGGAACGGCACCCGGGACGATCGTTCTGCTCGTCGGGGTGCCGTTTCGCATCTTGCGCCCGTCCGCTTGGAACGGGTTCTTTTCGGCGCTTACTTGGCGTCTTTGGCCGGCTCGACGGCCTTGGTGTCGGTCACCGGTACGGCGTAACCACAGCCCTTGTTGGCCGCGCCGCAGGTTTTGGCGGCGGGGCAGGTCTTGGCCTCGGCGGCCGGAGCGGTCTGTGCGGGGCAGGTCTTGGCCTCGGCGCCCGCCTTCGCGACCACGCACTTGCTCGCGTCGCCTTTGCAGGCGCCTTTGCAGCACCCTGCCTTGCACTCACCCGTACACTGGGCGGCAGGCTTGGCGGCATCCGCGGGCTGCCCAAGGGGACAAGCCACGCACTTCACCGCGGGTACCACCGCGGCCGGGGCGGCCGGGGCGGCTACCTTGGCAGCGTCGGCCTTGCCCTTGCAGCCGCAGGTGTCGCAGGCACTCACCCAGCTCGCCGACCATGACATGGCCGCCAGAACCGCCAGAACCATCGAGATCTTCTTCATCGTTCCAGTCCCTTTTTTCTTATGTCCGAGGCACCTATCCTCACACGCGGTTGACAATACCGTGAGGAACGTCCCAAAACATAACCTTGGATGGCTCGAACGCCCATGAGTTCCCGCCGCTTCAGTGAAAACCGTGCATCGGTCCTTCTCTCGCCAGGTGATTCCGGTGCCCGTCTTGCCGGGCCGCTGCGAGCGGCGCTATGGTATCCGCTTCCGCGTTGCCGACGGTGTGAGCAAGGAGATCCTGATGAACGTCCCGACGGAGGAGGCCCTGCTGGCGGCGATGCGGAGCGCGGCGCCGGCGGCGGGTCAGGCGGCTCTGTGGTGGCTGGGGCAGCACAGCTTCGTGCTGCGCTTAGGCACGGCCACGGTCTACATCGATCCCTATCTCACCGACAACCCAAGGCGCCGGGTGCGACCGCTCCTGGCGGCGGCGGCCGTGACCAATGCCGACCTCATCATCGGCACCCACGACCACAGCGACCACATCGACCGACCGGCCTGGCCGATCCTCGCCCAGGCCTCACCAAAGGCCGTCTTTGTCGTTCCCGAACTCGTGCGGACGCAACTGATCGCCGATCTCGGCCTCCCCGCGGCGCGGGTCCGCGGGTTGGACGACGGCGGGATGCTCGAGCTGTGCGGGCTGCGCCTCCACGGCCTGCCCGCGGCGCATGAGTTGCTCGAGCCAGACCCGATTACCGGTGGCTTCCGTTTCCTCGGCGTGGTCATCGAGGCCGAGGGCTGTGCCATCTATCACGCCGGGGATAGCTGTATCTACGAAGGCATGCAGGCGAGATTACGTGCCTTCCGGCTGGCCGCCGCGTTGCTACCCATCAACGGCCGGGACGCCGAGCGGCTGGCACGCAACTGCATCGGCAACATGACATTCCAGGAGGCGGCTGACCTCGCGGGGGCCATCCGTCCCGGCCTGACCGTGTGCGCCCATTTCGACATGTTCATGGGCAACCTGGAGGATCCCCGCAAGTTCGCCGACTACATGCGCGTCAAGTACCCCGACCTGGCCGCGCTCATCCCCGAGTACGGCACCCGTATCGACGTGCCGCCGGCTCCGGGCCACGGGGCGATTGTGCATGGACGTGCCTGAGACGCCGCGAAAGAATCGGGGTCGGTATAGGTTCCAGCCATGTTCCACGTCGTCCTTGTCGCTCCAGAGATTCCGCAGAATACCGGCACCATCGGGCGGCTGTGTGTCTGCACCGACGCGCGGCTACACCTCGTCCGGCCTCTGGCCTTCTCCCTCGACGAGGCTCGCATCCGCCGCGCCGGGCTGGACTACTGGCCGCACCTCGACCTCCAGGTCCACGACTCCTGGGATGACTTCCTGGCCACGGCCTGCCCGCCGCGGCTGTTCTTCTGCACCACGAAGACGGCGCGCAGCTTCTATGAGGTGCGCTTTTCGCCCGGTGATGCGCTGGTGTTTGGAAATGAGACCAGCGGCCTGCCGCCGGCCTTTTACGAGCGCTACCGGGACGACTTGGTGACCATTCCCATGCCCGGCCGGCACGCCCGTAGCCACAATCTGGCCAATGCCGTTTCCA
>CAILKC010000125.1 GCA_903834675.1 uncultured Victivallales bacterium
GGCAGGGCGAGGGTCAGGTCGCCAGACAGCGCGCCGCCGCCGCTGAGCGGGGCGGTGGTGCTGACGCTGCGGCTGCTGGAGACCTTGCCATTGAAGGTGGTCCAGTCGGCGCTGGCGAGGTAGCCGTCGGCGGAGCCGGTGGCGACGGGCAGGGTGAGGGTCAGGTCGCCAGACAGCGCGCCGCCGCCGCTGAGCGGGGCGGTGGTGCTGACGCTGCGGCTGCTGGAGACCTTGCCATTGAAGGTGGTCCAGTCGGCGCTGGCGAGGTAGCCGTCGGCCGAGGTGGAGGCGACGGGCAGGGTGAGATTTGGGGTGGTGCCGCCGCTGGAGGCGAGCGGGCTGGAGGCGGTGACGTCGGTGACCGAGCCGCCGCCGGCCGCGCCCCAGGTCAGGACGCCGCTGCCGTCGGTGGTCAGGAACTTGCCGGTGTTGCCGGCCTGCGCGGGCAGGAGTGCGGCGGCGGCGGTTGCCGCGGTGGTGGCGCCGGTGCCGCCCTTGGCCACGCCGACGGTGCCGAGGCTGATGGCCGGCGTGGTGCTGCCGTTGGTCACCGTGATGGGGGAGGTGCCGCTGACTTCGGTGACCGAGCCGCCGCCGGCCGCGGTGCCCCAGCTTACCGTGCTGCCGTTGGTGGTCAGGACTTTGCCGTCATTGCCGCTCTGATCCGGCAGGATCGCATCGGCCGACACGCTCGCCCCGACCTGCGCCCACTCCGTGCCGTTGTAGCTGTAAAGCCCCACCGGCGCGTCGGTCTGGTAGACCAGCAGCCCGGCGGTCGGCGAGGCGATGGCGCCGCGCTGCGTCGCGGTCATCCGCGGCGGCAGCAGCCCCTTGGTCGTGCTCGACACGTCCAGTTGCGCGCTGGTCGCCGGAGTCCCCGTGCCGACCCCGACCTCGCCGCTGACGGTCAGGTTCCCTTGCAAGTCCGCCGCCCGAACGCTGCCGCCGCCCGGCAGCGTGGCCAGGAGAAGGGCCGTAGCAAGCGAGCGCAGGCAGTGGTCCGACAGCTTGATCTTCATCTGATTCATCCTGGGTTTAGAGTTCTGAGTTATGAGTTATGAGTTATGAGTTCAGCGGAGCCCCCGGCTGGGGCCGCAGCTCGCGGCCACTGCCCACGAGGCCGTGGGCGGTCCAGAGAATGGAGCGGCCGCGGCTCGCGGCCACTGCCCACGAGGCCGTGGGCGGTCCAGAGAATGGAGCGGCCGCGGCTCGCGGCCACTGCCCACGAGGCCGTGGGCGGTCCAGAGGTTGCTACAAGTCTCATACACGGGGCCCCGTGACCTCACCGGCGCTCGACGCGAGCGCCAGGGCCGCAGCCAGGAGCAGGGCAAAGGGCAAAGTCTTTATCACGGGGGTCTCTCTCCATCCCTCAAGCAAGAACACCCGACTCGCAGGCGGGGAGAGTAGCCAGGCAGGCATGCTTGTCAATCCCTACTCAGGTTCTATCCACTCGGCGCCGACCGCCCGAAAACGGGGCTCGCGTCGGCTTGGCGGTGGCGGCCGACTCCGCTCGCGACGTCTCCGCGGTATTCAATCCCAAGCCTGAAGGGCTGACATTCGCCAGCCCAGGGCAGCGCCATGGGTACCCGTCCACAGCGAAGATTGAGCCCTGAAGGGGCGGACCATGCGACCTCGGTGCGAAGGTAGGGTAGATGGCTCGCCCCTACAGGGCTCAAAC
>CAILKC010000126.1 GCA_903834675.1 uncultured Victivallales bacterium
CGCGTTGGTGAGTGCCCCGCCACGGGGAGCCGCGGCGGCGGCCTTCTGCGGCGGCTTTGCCTCCAGCGCGGCGGCAGCCTGGCGCGATCTCCGGGCTGGCTCCGCGGTCGGCGTCGGCTTGGCCCGGCGGCCCGGGCTGGCTGCCGCGGCTGTCGGCGGGGCGCTCGGCGCTGCTTTGGCGGCGCCCCGCTTCGTCGGGGTCTTGGGCTTGGGCGCCTTGGGCTTGGGCGCCTTGGGCAGGGCCGCGGCAGGAGCGGCTGTCGCGGGGGCATCGTCGAGGTCAATGCCGAAGACATTACCCAGGTCGGCGGTCGCCAGGGCGCGTCCCGCCGCCTGCCCGGCCTTGGCCAGCAAGGCCTCCGAGCTGCCTCGCAGCGCTTTCGCAACCAGATCGTCGACGGAGACGCCTCGCAGTGTAAAGAACAGCTTCGGGTCGGCATCCAGCCTGACGCCAACCCCATAGAGCACCGCGGCGACGTGCTTGCACATGCTGGCCCAGTCCGGGCAGGTGCAGTCGAAGGTGATTTCGCTGGGGGCTGGGAACAACCCGCCGCCCTGCACCATGAACAGCTCTTTGAGCGCGTCGGGGAACTGCCCGCTCAGCAGGGCTTGCAGCGAATCGAGCCGACCGGTACAGGCGGCCCTGGCTTTGGCCCACTTGGCCGCGTTCAGCGCGGCGACGTTGATGGTGATCTCGTAAGGGGCTGGCCGTGAGCCCTGCACCAAGGCCTCGACCTTGCCGGGCTCGATGGCCAGGTGCAGCACCATGCCACCCCGCAGGTAGCTGCGGCCGCGCGGCAGCCGGTTCGAATAGTCCGAATAGCGCTCAAGGTTCTCATTCCACGCCTGTCCCCACCAGCTTGTCGCCAGGGCACGTCCGCTGGTCGCCACGGGCTGCAGCGTGCCGTGGGTCTTGGCCAACCGTGATTGCGAGCGCTTGGCCTTGTCCTGCTTTTCGCCTACGGGGGTGTACTTGTAGTCGTTCCAGAAGCCATATCGTGCCATGGCTGCCTCCTTGTGCGGTCAGAAGCTCTCAGGGTTGTGCCTCGCGCGGCCGCCAATGTAGCATCGCTGTGCTCATTCCGGTGTGAGTCGGAGCGAGACGAGCTGCAGCAGTTGCTCGTTATCCATCTCCGTGATCCAGCCCTCGCCGGCGCCGCCGATGACGCGCTCGGCCAGGCCACGCTTCTCTTCGAGCATCGTCGCGATACGCTCTTCCAGGGTGCCTCGAGTGACGAACTTGTGGACCAGCACATCCTTCCGTTGACCGATGCGAAAGGCGCGATCCGTAGCCTGGTTCTCCACCGCCGGATTCCACCAGCGGTCGAAATGCACCACGTGGTTGGCCCGGGTCAGGTTCAGGCCCACGCCACCGGCCTTGAGGGAGAGTACCATGTAGGGCACATAATCGCGCCCCTGGAACTGCTCCACCAAGGCGGTGCGCACCCGCGTCGGGGTGCCGCCGTGCAGCACCAGCCCCGGGCGACCAAACAGCGTCTCCAAAAAGCCGTGCAGCGCCTCGGTAATCTCGCGAAACTGGGTGAACACCAGCATGCGTTCGCGCTTCTCCAATACCACCTCGGCAATCTCCCGCAGGCGTGCGAACTTGCCGCTTTCCGCCTCCGCGTAGCCCTGCTGGCCCAGGTACTGATCTGGGTGGTTACAGACCTGTTTGAACTTCATCAACGCCGCCAGCACCACGCCTCGGCGCTGCATGCCGACCGCGGAGTCGAGTTGCTCGCGCAGTTCCATGACCAGCCGATCGTAGAGCAGCGCCTGCCGCCGCGAGAGTTCCGCGTAGGCCGTGAGCTCGACTTTGTCCGGCAGGTCGGCGATGATGGCCTTGTCGGTCTTCAAGCGGCGCAGCAGGAAGGGCGAGATCACCTGCCGTAACGGCGCATAGCCAGCCGGGTCGGCAGCCAGGCCTTTGCTGAAGAGCTTGAACTCCTGGGCCGAGCCGAGCAGGCCGCGGTTGAGGAAGTCGAACAGCGACCACAGGTCGGAAAGCTGGTTCTCTACCGGAGTGCCGGTCAGGACCAGCCGGTTATGGGCCGGCAGGGCTTTGACGGCGCGGGTCTGGGCGCTGCCGGGGTTCTTGATGGCCTGCGCCTCGTCCAGGATAACGTAGTCCCAGGGCAGTTCCCGCAGCCAGGCCCAGCGCGGCACCAGCGCGTAACTGGTCAGCGCCAGGTCCCACTGTCCCATCTCCTTCGTACTCAGCGCGGGAACCTTACCGTCGGCGCGCAGGCTCGGATGTGCATCGTAGACGCGCAGGGCGGGCAGAAAGCGGCCGATCTCGCGCTTCCAGTTGCCCAGGAGCGACGCCGGCAGCACCAGCAGGCTCGGCGCCGGACGCGCTTCCTGCCGGAGCCGGGACAGGAAGGCCAGGACCTGCACGGTCTTACCCAGGCCCATGTCGTCGGCGAGGCAGCCACCCAACCCCAGCGTATGCAGGAACCACAGCCAGTTAAGCCCGTGCTGCTGGTAGGGCCGCAACTCCGCCGCGAAACCAGCGCCGGGCGGGACGGCTTCGAGCCGGGCTGGGGAGCGCAGGCGGGTGGTGACGCCCAGCAGCCATTCGCCTTGGCTGATCTCGGGCGCCGTGTCCGCATCGCCACTGCCGCCCAGTCGCGTCGGATCGAGCGACAGCCGCAGCGCGTCACGCAACGACAGGCCGGCCTCGAGCAAGCCGCGCACCCGTTCGTACTCGGCCAACGTCCGGCGCAACTTCTCCGCGTCGACCGTCACCCACTTACCCTTGATCAGCGCCAGGCCCTCAGTGGCCTCCAGCAGCGCCTGGAGTTCCTCCGGGGAAACCGCCTCGCCGTCCAACGCTAAACCGACGTCAAACGCCAGCAGCGCTTTCTGCCCGAGCCCGGCCGGGCGTTGCTCGCCGGCCCGCACCTGGACGCGCACCGTCGGGGCCCTGGCCCGCCACCAGTTCGGGATCCGACAGAGAACCCCTTCCTCTTCGTAGAGCGGCACTTCCTTGAGGAAGGTGTGGGCCTCGGCGGGGCTCCAGGCCAAGGGATGAAACAGCTCGCCGGAGTCGACCAACCGAGCCACCAGGGCGCTGCGCCGGCCCGCCGCGTAGACCGTCGCCAGGAGCTGCAGCAACCGGGTGGAGTCTCCGGCGAACTCCTGCACCGCGTGCTTCAGGGGCAGGTGCCGGGCCTTGCCGCGCTCATCGATCCGGGTCGCATAGGTCGCCAGGAAGGCGAAGGGGGATGAACCCGTACGGTTCTCGACCAGGTGAAAGTAGACGCGGCCCGGCAGATGCAGTTCGGGGTCGAACTGCCGCAGGTAGTCGGCCACGGTGCCGACGTAGGCGGCCAACCCGAGCGTGAAAGCCTCCCGCAGACGCTCCCACACCGCGCTCGCTAAGTCCGCGTTAAGGTGCTCGGCGCCAGGCATCAGCGGCGCGGCGCTCAGGATGGCGGCCAGCTCGTCATCCGTGAGCTCTGGCCGCAGGTCGGCCCGGCGCCGTTCGAGTTCCTCCGTGCGCCGGACCTGATCCGCAAAACGCCCGGCAAACCCACGCCAGAAGGACAACGACAGCGAGAGCGGGATGCCGGCCTTGGCAAAGGCCAGGCGCACCAGCCAGCCATCGCCCTGGCCATACTCGGCCAGGAGCTGCTCGTGCAGGGCCACCGCCTCGGGCGGTACAGCAGAGGTGGCGGGGGCCCACTCGAGGGCGAGCTCGCCTTCGGGCAGAATCACGGCGGTGAGTTCGCGCGCCGTCGGCGCTTCGGTAGGGGCAGTTTCCATGGTCTCTCTCATAGCCCCATCCGCGCCTCGGCGCTCGGCTCGTCGAGCTTGGGAAGGCGGTAATGGCGGCGCTCGAACCAGGCTCCGAGCAAGGCCGAACTGGCCACCACCAGCGGCAGGGACACGGCGAAACGGACCAGGGTGAAACGCCAGCCCAGGTAGGACGCCTCAAAAAGCGTCATCGGCACCCGGCAGATGGCGGCGCCCGCCAGGTACGCCAGGGTCACCCCGAGCCGGGCGCCCTTGGTGTGCAGGGCGTGAGCGATCGGGAAGGCCACGTGCAGCCCCCCCACGGCCGTGCCCGCCAGCAGTAACGCCCAGACGTAGGACACCCCGCCCGCCCCGTGCCCCAGGTGCTTCTCGACCGTGGCGCGCTTGACCCAGACATCGAACAGGCCGATCAAGATGAAGACGCAGGGCAGCACCCGCAACATATCCCATAGAAACGACAGAAAACTCGCCCCCATCTGCCGCCCCGGCGCCAACCCGACGGCCCAGGATACCCCCACAAACAGCAGGAAGGCCGCGGTCAGACCCATGGAGTAGCGGTGCTGCTTGAGGAAGATCATGGCAGTTCACCGAAAACGAAGCCGGTGACAATGGCGACCAGCAGCGCGATCCCGAGACTGACCAGGTTCCGTGCCAGGGCCAGGCGGGCGCCCAGGTAGGTACGCTCCAGCGGGAAGGTGGCGATGCCGACCATCATCAGGGTCGTGGAAAACGCCGACAGGACCATGTAAAGCGCCCCCTCCCGCAGCAGAATACCACACAACGGGAAGGCGATGAAACCGGGCATGACGGAGATCGAGCCAACCGCCGCTGCGCTGGCCGTAGCCGCCCACTTGTTCTCCCCTGCCAGGAGCCGCGTCAGCAGTGCCTCGGGCACCAGATATAGTGCCACCGCTACGCACACCAACATGAAGACGAAGGCCGGCGCCACCTTGAGGAACTGCCGCCCCGCCGCGCGCAGAGCCGCCGCCGTCCGCTCGGGGCTGGCCCACAGCGAGGCCAGCAGCAACAGCAGCGTCGCAGCATAGAGAATGACCACCAGAAACCCTCCTGTCACCACCGCGACGCCACGCCGTCGCCATTCACCCTCTCGCCCACGAGAAGCGGCACCGCGTCCGGAACGCGACAGAACCTAGCCCAGCCTGTGCTTCAAGACAACCGTGCCCTTGCATCGCTGCCTGCTGACGGTATCCTAGGCGCTGCCACAGCTGAGCCCTTCTACCCAGGCAGACCCTATGCAGCAGACCCGTAAGATGGCCTTCGGACGCTTCGACTACGCTGCGTTCATGAGTTTCCTCGCCTACGCGGCAGGCTCGGTTGTAGTGCCGGTAGTCCTGGTGCAGTTGGCGCGAGAACTCGGCTTCTCCCTGGAGACGGGCGGCCTGAGCGCGGGCGGGGCGCTGCATCTGGGACGAACCGTGCCGATGGTGCTGGCGATGCTGCTCTGCGGCTTTGCGGCAGGCCGTTGGGGCAAACGCCGCACCTTCGGCTGGTCCGTCGTGCTGATGGGCCTGGGCATGGGCCTCTGTGCGGCGGCGCCAGGGTACGGACTGCTGTTTCTGGCCTTGATGCTGGCCGGTACCGGCGAAGGCGTCATCGAGGGGCTGGCCACGCCGTTTGTGCAGGACCTGCATCCCGACCAACCCGGCCGCTACATCAACTTCGCGCACGGTTTTTGGTCGGTCGGCGTCCTGATTACGGTCTTGCTCTCCGGGGCTCTGCTTTCTCTCGGGGTTTCCTGGCGCCTTATCGTCGGTGCGATCGCCGCCTTGGCGCTGCTGCCCGCGGCTTTTCTGCTGTTGCCTTCGCGTTCCGGCCATGAGCTCCATCTGCCCCCGGAAAAGATCCCCTGGAGCACGGTTCTCAGCCTGGCGGTGAAGATCATGCGAATCCCGCGCTTCTGGACCTTCTTTGCGGCCATGTTCGTGGCGGGCGGTGGCGAATTCTGCCTGACCTTCTGGTGTGCGAGTTACATCCAGTTGAACTTCACCCCAGCGGCCTGGGCCGGCGGCGTCGGGACCGCCTTCTTCGCGGCGGGCATGGTGCTTGGCCGGACCGGTTGGGGCTATCTGCTCAAACAAGGGCAGTTGCGGCATCTCATCGTGTTCTCGGCCTTGGGCGGAGTCCTGGTGACCCTCGGCTTCCCCGTCCTGACGAATCTGTGGCTGTTCTTCGGCTTGCTGTTCCTCGCGGGGATCGCCACCGCCCCGTTCTGGCCCAGCGTGCAGAGCTACTGCGCCGACTGCCTGCCCGGAACTGACACGACCATGCTCTTCATCCTGCTCTCTTGCGCCGGCATTCCAGGCTGCGGCGTCTGTACCTGGCTGATGGGTTACGTCGGCAACCACAGCGGCGGCTTGAGCCGCGCCTTCTACCTTGTACCCGCCTGCTACCTCATCCTGGCGGCGCTGATCGCCTGGGACTGGCAGCGCTACGGCAGGCGAGCCCAGGCGGCCTGACGGGGCGACCCCGCTTTGCATAGGACTCGACCGCGATCTTCGCTCTGTCCGGCCGCAGCACCTGAGTAGTCAGCCCTAGTCACCCCCAAACGACGTAGTGGCGGATGGAGTAATACGATGCCCACCCAGGCCGATGGTATGACCGCCGCGTTGCGCACCGAGGGCAGGCTGCCGGCGGCGGCCGATCTTGACCGCAAGTCAACGGCCGAGATTGTCGAGCTCATCAACCGCGAGGACCAGACCGTCGCCGTGGCGGTCCAGCGGGTGCTTCCCGACCTGGTGCGGGCTGTGGACCGTATCGTCGCCGCCCTGCAGAGCGGCGGCCGACTGTTCTACGTCGGCGCCGGGACCAGCGGGCGCCTGGGCGTCCTCGACGCCGCAGAGTGCCCGCCGACCTATGGCATCCCGCCCGAGACGATTCAGGCTCTCATGGCGGGCGGCAAAGGCGCGGTATTCCGAGCCCGCGAGGGGGCAGAGGATAACGAGGTGCAGGGAGGCCGCGATCTCGTCCGTCGTGGGCTCACGGCTCGGGACGTGGTCTGCGCCGTCAGCAGCAGCGGCCGTACGCCCTACGCCATTGGGGCGCTTCGCCAAGCCCGCGCGCTCGGCGCCGGCACCCTCGCGGTGTACTGCAACCCCGAGGCGCCCCTCGGCCTTTATGCCGACGTCAGCATCGTGCCTCAGACGGGTCCGGAAGTGGTCGCTGGCTCGACCCGCATGAAGGCGGGCACGGCGCAGAAGATGGTGCTGAACCTGCTCAGCACGGCCACCATGGTGCGGCTGGGGCGGGTCTCCGGCAATGCCATGTCGCACATGCGGGTGAGCTGCGGCAAGCTGCGCTACCGGGCTGAGCGCATCGTCATGGAGAAACTGGGGATCAGCCAGGCCGAGGCGGCGCAGCGGCTGGAGCAGGCGCAGTGGGACCTGGCACGGGCCTTGGGGGAGACGGCTGAGTGAGGCCTCGCCGCTCGCACCTCACTCTCAGCCCTGCCGTTCGCAGCGCACACGCTGGAATCCTCCTCGTCCGCGCCTGCACAGACCCCAGGGCGCAGGTCAGCGCAGCAGGTGGGTATTCGCCATGGAAATGCCGCTGAGCATGGCGCCGATGATGCCCAGGAAACCCTGATCGGCGCCACAGAGGAAGAGGTTCCCCAGCGTCGTGGCGCCGTCGCGGCGCTTGTCGGGCGAACCGTAGATGGCGCCGTTGAGGTGTCCCGTATAGCGCCAGATGGTGCGCGGCGTGAACAGGTCCCAATCCTGCACCGCGCCGGCCAGACCGGGGGCGCGCCGTTCCAGCATGGCGATCTGGCGCTCAACCACGGCCGCCTTGGCCGCGGCATAGTCCGTCGGCGCCAGGTTCATCCAGGCGGCATAGTCGGCCAGGTGGGTCAGGCGCACCTGCCTGTCGGCATAGCCGCCCTCACACCCGACATAGTTGCCGGGACAGCAGATCACGGCGCTGCGAAAATCCACCGGCGTCCGTGGGCGTTCGTAGTAGAAGGTCGGCGTCTCGCTGGCAAAGAGAACGCAGTCGTGGAGGCCGAGATCCCGCGGCGGGCGATCCAGAAAGAGCATCGTCTCGACGTAGGCAAGTTGGCCCAGCGCCACCGTGCCTGCCTCGGGCAGGCCAGGCTGGCAGAGCCCCAGGGTCTCCGCCCGCCCCGCACAGGAGAGCGCCGCGGTGGGCGTGAGATGGCTCCCGTCGTCCAGTTCAACTCCGGTCAGGCGCTGGCCGTCGTGCTCAAGCTGAAGCACCCCGCACCCCAGCCGCAATTCGCCACCTGACTCCCGGTAGCGCTTCAGGAGCAGATCGATGACCGGCTTCATGCCCCCACGCGGTCGGCTGAACCCTTCAAGAAAAATGCTCTGAAAAAGGATGCAGAACTGGTTGAACTCCATGTCGTGCTCGATCGCGTTGCCGTAGTACATCAGCGGCAGGAAGAGTAGGTCCTGCAACGCCGGATCGCGGATGAACTCGGGCAGCACCCGCCGGGTTGACTCGAGCTGGGCCCCGAGCGCGAAACTGTCGCGGGTACGAACCGTCTCGACCAGGCGTCGAAAACCGTCGATCTCGCGCGGAAACGCCGCCGCGATAGCCTGTTCCAGGTCGGCGATATCGTTGGTGAAGCCCAGGCGCAGCGACGCCAACTCGCTGCCGGAGTGGGTCTGTGGGCAGAGGTCGAAATCCTCACGCTTCAGGCGCAGTTGGCGCAGCAGTCGGTTCAAGGGCGCATGTTTGTCGCCAGGTTGAGCCAGGTTCGTGACCGCGTGCAGGCCGACGTCGAGCAACCGTCCCTGGCGGCGAAAGTAGGAGTTCAGTCCGCCGGGCAGCCGCTGGCGCTCGACCATGCAGACGCGCTTGCCGAAATGCGCCAGACGGATGCCGGCCGCCATCCCGGAGAGCCCAGCGCCGATGATCAGGACATCGTAGTCCACCGTGACACCTCTACCGTCCAGAATCCGTCGTGACCTTAACGGAGGCGCACTATACCACGCCCGCCGCAGTGTCACCGAGGGTCGGGCGCAGAGCGAGCAGGATGGTGTCGGAGGTCGCGGCGTCGTAGGGGCTCAGGTCCGCAGCCCCGGCGGCGAGGGCGACCTCGAGTCCGGCCAGGCGGGCACTGGCGGCTAGGTCCTGGCAGCGGTAGGGACGCAGAGGAACGCTGATGAGTGGGGCGGGGCGCGCCTCGCTGCCCTCCCAGGCCACGCGCAGGAGGTTGAAGCGCAGGAGGCCGTCGTCAAGGAAGTCGTAGAAGCGCAGGAAGGTCGCGTCATCATCGCGGTCCACGGAGACGATGCGTTCCTGGCGCGCCAGGATGCGGTCGTAGTTGAGGGTCTGGATCACGGCCAGTCCGCCGGGGGCCAGGAGGGCCGCGATGCCGGCGAAGGCGCGCTCCAGATCTGCGGGGTCGAGGAGATGCGGCAGGGTGTTGCCCAGGCAGAGGACGAGGCCGGCGGAGCGCGGCGGGTAGGGTTGGGGGAGGGCCTCCAGGCAGCCAGAGGAGAAGCGCACGTCGAGGCCGAGGCGGGCGGCGTTGGCGCGGGCCTGGGCCAGCATGTCATCGGCGAGGTCGAGTCCGGCCGCGGGAAAGCCGGCCGCCGCGAGGGCGCAGGCGAAGGCGCCGGTGCCGCAGCCCAAATCGATGCCGGTCGCCCGGACCGGGTCGAAGCGCTCGAGCAACCGGGCCACGAAGCGGCCTGCCTGCTGCCGGCGTGTCTCGAAGCCCACCATGCGGTCGTAGGAACTGGCGAGGGTGTTGTAGAAAGCCGCCGGCGAGCTGGGCGTCGCAGGGGTCGGGATGATGGCCGCAGGCGTGTCGGGAGTCATGTGCGGAAGCCTTGTTTGCTCATAGCGTCTCGGGCACGGCAACGCCACCGGCGACGCGGCAGGTATACGCATGGCAGATGGCCAAGGCGAGGGCGTCGGTGGCATCGTCCTTCAGATTGTCGACCTGGATGCGCAGCAATTGGGCCACGAGCAAGGCCACCTGCGGCTTGCTGGCGTTGCCAAAACCGCAGACGGACTGCTTGACCCGGCGCGGGGCGTATTCGTACATCGGAATCTGCAATTCGGCGAGGGCGGCGATGACGGCGCCGCGGGCCGAACCCAGCATCATGGCCGTGTGGACATTACGGCTGAAGAAGGCGCCTTCGATCACCGCCTCGTCCGGCGCGTAGGTCTTGACCAGTTCGCGGATGCCGCCGGCCAGCCGACGCAGGCACTCGCTGAGCGGCAATTTGGCGGTGGTCGTGATGACGCCACAGTCGACTGCGGTCATCCGGTTTCCCTGGCAATCGACGATGCCGAAACCGGTGGTACGGAGCGCCGTATCAATGCCGAGCAGACGGACCTCGCGAGTGGCGTCGAAAAGGACGCGCGCCGTCGGCGGCTTGGGCCGGGTGCCCCCGGTGACGAGGGCGGCCAGCGAGCGGAACTGCCGACTGCGTCGCATGGCGTGAGTCTCTCTGGCTGCGGTCAGGGGAGTTCGTTTCTAAGGCGACGGTCGCGTGTGCCCGCGGTGGCGGCCTCCGACGCTAGCAATGTACTGCCCGCAGGCGCCAAGGACCAACTCGGGCCTCTTGGCCGGGGCGCAGGTCAGTTCCGTAGGGGTTCGCTTGTCTGAGAACCGCAGAGGGTCGAGGGCCTGCCCGCCGTGGTGGGCCGAGAGACGAGGGTCCGAGTCCCCCCCGTCGATTCGATCCCGATTTCGATGTCCATCTCGATCCGCCATCCCACCGCTACGGTTTCGCGGCGGTACCCCCAGCCGCGGAAGTCGCGGGTTCGCCTCTGCCTCTTCA
>CAILKC010000127.1 GCA_903834675.1 uncultured Victivallales bacterium
ACCGCCGCGCCTGAGGCCAGGCGCCTCTCCAAAATGCCCGATGGAGATGCGGTGGGCTCCACCGCCGCGCCTGAGGCCAGGCGCCTCTCCAAAATTTGGCCGGTGCCGTTCCCGCGGAAACCACGTGATGCATTGCCTTTTGGCCGGTGCCGTTCCCGCGGAAACCACGTGATGCATTGCCTTTGCAGCACACACAGGCATCGTTAGCCATCTTGCACGCATTTTTCATTGGCCAATAACGCAGATAGCGATTGCCGGTCCACCATGCGTCCTACTGTTTCCGCCGGATGGCGACCGAGCGCGTGCCTTTAGCCGCCTCAGGCAAGCGGGACTCGGCGCCGGGGTTGATCGCGGTAGGTGTCCCCTGCTCTCCGCCACACGCCTGTGACGGGCCGATGCCTGGCGAGGACGGAACGTCTCTTCCGAGCCGACTCGTTGCCGCCAGGCGTCGAGCGAGTCACCGGGCCACCCCGGTGAAGCATGCTATGTTGTGCCACGCTTCACCTGAGACAGGACCTCGCATGACCAAACGCATCGTCATTCTCGGTTCGACCGGCTCAATCGGCGAGAACGCTCTGGCGGTGGCTCGGCATCTCGGCGACCGCATCGAGGTAGTCGGTTTGGCGGCCGCGACGCGAACCGACCGCCTGGCCGAGCAGGCTCGGGCCTCTGGCTGCCGCTGGGCTTTCACTGGCCGCAGCGAACTTCGTGACGACCTCGCCCGGCGGCTCCCGTCCGGCTGCCAGGCCGTCGTCGACGAGGCGGAGCTGTGCGCGCGGGTCAGCGCGCCGGACGTCGACCTGGTCCTCTGCGCCATCGTCGGCACCGCCGGCTTCCGACCGGTCCTGGCCGCCATCCGGGCTGGCAAGGACATCGCGCTGGCCAGCAAGGAGATCCTGGTGATGGCGGGCGAACCCGTGATGGCTGAGGTCGCCCGCTGCGGCGTCCGCCTACTGCCGGTGGACAGCGAGCACTGCGCCATCTTCCAGTGCCTGGAAGCGGACCGCGCCAACTCTCCGCGCCGCCTGATTCTGACCGCCAGCGGCGGGCCTTTCCATGCCCGGCCGGAGCTGGACCTGGCCACGATAACGCCGCAACAAGCCCTGGCTCATCCCACCTGGCGCATGGGCGGCAAGATCACCATCGACTCGGCAACCTTGATGAACAAGGGCATGGAGCTGATCGAAGCCCGCTGGCTCTTTGGTCTGCCGCCAGAACGGATCGAGGTCGTGATCCACCCGCAATCCGTGATCCACTCCCTGGTCGAATTCGAGGATGGCAGCATCCTGGCCCAGATGGGTTACCCTGACATGCGCTTGCCCATCCAGTATTGCCTGACCTACCCTGAACGGCGGCCCAGCCTACAGCGTTCAATGGACTTCAGCCAGGCACACCACCTCGATTTCGAGCCGCCCCGCCATGACCGCTTCCCGGCCATTCGGCTGGCCCGGCAGGCCGTCGCCCAAGGTGGCACCTTCCCGGCCGCCTACAACGCGGCCAACGAGGTCGCCGTCGAGCGCTTCATGGAGGGCCGTCTGCGCTTTGACCACATCTGGGCCGTGGTCGAGCGAACCCTGGCGCAGCACCCCCACCACCCGCATCCCGACCTTGATGCTATCCTGGCGGCCGACGCCGCGGCGCGGCGCGCGGCGACCGCGGCGGCGGAGCGCCTGGCGGTCGGGCCTGCCCCATGACCCCAGCACGCGGCCGCCCCGTCAGCCGACGGCGGTGCCCAGGCGCCGGATCATAGCAGCAGACGTAATCCGAGCACGAGCAAGAGCACCAGGACCAGACGGCGGAAGAGTACCGGTGGGATGAAGCGGTCCAGCACGAGACCCATCGCCGACCCCAACAGGATGACCGGCAAGGCCAGCAAGAACAGCCTCCCCACCTCTCGCGTCAGGGTTCCCGCCAGCACATGCCCTAGAACCACGCTGAGATCGCAGAGCAGAAAGAACGCCTGCAGATTGCCCTTGAACTCCTCCCGCGACCACTGCCGGCCGGTGCCGTAGATCACCACCGGCGGCCCCGAGGTGTTGTAGGCCCCGCCGAGCACTCCAGCCAGCCAGCCAAACACGTAAGCCCACTGCGGCCTCCGCAACGCCGGGAGCCGCAGCTCGAGCAGGCCGTATAGCGCATAGGCGGCGATGGCGCCGCCGAGCACGACCAACAGCAACCGTTCGTCGAGGTGTCGTAAGGCCAGAATACCGACCGGCACGCCCACCACCATCCCTGCCGCGAGGCGCGCCACGGCACGCCAGTTCAGCGAGCGTCGGTAACGGATCAGCACCAGTCCCTCCGAGGGCAGCGCCATCAGAGCGACCAGCGGTCCGGCCACGCTCAGCCCCAGCGGCTCCGGCAGCAGCGCCATCGAGACCATGGCAGAGCCGAAGCCGACCAGCCCCTGCGTAAACATCGCAGCGAAAACGACGAGGAGCATGAATGCCACGCCAACCTCCGCTACCAGCAGGCAGGAGCCTCCCGCGACCGGGGCTGCCGACGACGGCATCCCCGGACTCAGCCAATACTCAGCAACTCAACCTCGAAGATCAGGGTCGAGTGAGGCCCGATAACCTCACCGGCGCCCCGCTCGCCATAGGCCAATTCCGGCCGAATGAAGAAACGGGTTTTGCCGCCCACCTTCATGAGCTGCACGCCTTCGGTCCAGCCGGGAATGACGCCGTTGAGCGGGAATGTCGCCGGCTCACCGCGCCGCACCGAGCTATCAAACTCGGTGCCATCCAGTAGTTTGCCGATGTAATGCACGGTGACCCGGTCGCTGGCGGTGGGAGAGGCGCCGGTGCCGGCGCTGAGGACCTGGTACTGCAAGCCGCTGGGAGTGGTGCTGACGCCGGCCTTGGCGCGGTTGGCGTCCAGGAAGGCCTGCCCTTCCTGGAGGTTGCGTGCGCCGTGCTCGCTCGAGGCCCCCCCCGTCTGCTGCCGGGCCGCCTGTTGCAGCGCGCTCAACAGCCGTCGGCATTCATCCGGGGCAAGCCGCGGTTTGGCGTCCGCCAGCAGATCACTCATGCCTTGGTGAAACGCCGCCAGATCGAGCGCAAAGGGAAGCCGGGAGAGCGACGCCGCAACATCCAAACCGAGCGCGTAACTGGTCTTGGCTTCACGGCTAGTCAAGGAAACCGTCATGGCTGCAATCCTTCCGGGGAGTGGCTTGACGACACCGCCGTGACGGTCGTCCAACCATCCGGAAACGGCAGCATGCGACAGCGGCTACCATAGTGTGATATGGTGTCTCAGCAACCGGAATTTACCGTGGAGGCCGCCCATGACGGATCCGCTCATTCTCGCCATCGACCAAGGGACGACCGGGACCACAACCGGGCTCTACGATCAGGCCGGGCGCAGCGTGAAGCAGGCCTATCGCGAGATCCCGCAGAGGTATCCCCAGCCCGGCTGGGTGGAGCATGATCCTGAAGCCCTCTGGCAGTCGGTCGTGGACACGGTTGCGGAAGCCACGGCGGGCGTCGCCGACCACATCGCCGCGGTGGGCATCACCAATCAGCGTGAGACGACCGTCCTCTGGGATGCGGCAAGCAGCCGACCCCTCCACCCCGCCATCGTCTGGCAATGCCGCCGCACCAGCCCCGCGTGCGCCGCCCTGCAGGCGCATGCCGCCGACGTCCGCGAGCGCACTGGCCTGCCCCTGGATGCCTACTTCAGCGCCACCAAGATGCGCTGGTTGCTGGAGCACGTGGCGGGCGCCGACCGCGCGACGGCCCGCGTCGGTACGGTGGACTCGTGGCTGATCTGGAAGCTCACCTCCGGCCAGACCCATGCCACGGATGTCACCAACGCCTCTCGGACCCTGCTCCTCAACCTCAAGACCCAACGCTGGGACCCCGAGTTGCTGCGGCTCTTCGGGGTGCCCGCGGCACTGCTGCCGGAGGTACGCCCATCGCTGGCTGACTACGGCCGCATCGACGCCATCCCGGCCCTGCGCGGGGTGCCGATTCTGGGCGTGGCCGGCGACCAGCAGGCGGCCCTCTTCGGCCAGGCATGCTTCCAGCGCGGCCAGATCAAGAACACCTACGGCACGGGCTGTTTCCTGCTCATGAACACCGGTGCGGAACCGGTGCGCTCAGCGCGGGGACTGATCACCACACTGGCGATCGGTGAGGCAGGTCAACCGTGCTATGCCCTGGAGGGATCGGTGTTTGTGGCCGGGGCTGCGGTCCAGTGGCTGCGCGACGGCCTGGGCCTGATTCGCCAGGCCGGGGAGACCGCGGCCGCGGCCCTGGCGGTGCCCGACAACGGCGGCGTCTACATGGTGCCGGCCTTCGTCGGCCTGGGCGCGCCGCACTGGGACTCGGAGGCGCGCGGCGCCATCGTCGGCATCACGCGGGGCAGTCGGCGCGAGCACCTCATCCGCGCCGCCCTCGAGTCCATCGCCTACCAGACCCACGACGTCTTTACCGCGATGGAGCAGGAGACGGGAACGCGGGCCGCGGTCCTGGCGGTGGATGGCGGCGCCTGTGCCAACGACTTCCTGATGCAGTTCCAGGCCGATATTCTCGGACGCCAGGTGCTGCGGCCGACCGCCATCGAATCGACCTCTCGTGGCGCCGCCTGGCTGGCTGGGCTGCACGCCGGAGTCTGGCGCAGCACCGCGGCGCTGGCCGACCTCAAAGCCTGCGAGCGCGCCTTCACCCCGACGATGGCCGACACCGACCGTAATCGCCTCCTGGCGGGTTGGCAGAAAGCCCTGCGCCAGACCCTGACGCGCTGAGGAGGTGGACTACTTGGCGGGGGCTGGACTCGTGGCGCCGCGGTAGTAGCGCACCAGGTCATTCAGGTTGACCCGCACATAGGGCTCGTCGCAGGCCACTGTTTTGCGGCCAGCATCGGCGCACCACATGTCGAGCGTCTCCGGCCTGAAGATGGCGTCGTGCAGATTGGAGGACATCGCCACCGGTCGCTTGATGATCTCGATCAGCGCGGGCACATCGATCTTGCCGTAGCGTTCATGCAGTCGCTCCGATAGCTTCGCGGCCCGGCTGCCGGCACTCATCATCACGGTCTCCGGCGGCACCTTGGGCAGTTGCGGGTGCGGCACCCCGGCCTCGAGCACATCAAGCCTCTCCGGGGTCGCATATATACCCGCGATGTCGCGGGAGCGATCACTGATGACGTAGTAATACTCGCAGGTGCGGGGGGTCTGCCGCATGATCTCGATGGCTTCGCGGACGGTGCCGGCCCGTTCCATGATGTCCCGGAGCAGGAAATTCATCGGCAGGCCGTCCCACTTGCCTTCGCCCCCACCGCCCATCTCGCCGATGGCCAGACCCTTTTCGTTCATACAGGTCACGGAGCCGATGAACCCGGCGTAGCCCAGGGACATCCAGGGGTTGAACCCCGTCGGCATCCACACCTGAATCACGGCATACTTCTGCAAGTTGATGTCCCGCATGTAGTCGAGTACACGCGCGTGCAGCACCATCCCGTCGACTGTCGCCGCGTTACGGACCGCAACCCCGCTGCAATGGAACAGCTCCGGAAAGAAGTTAGCGGTGCGGCCATCACGGAGGCTGATGCCCGCGGCTTTGCTCAGCGCCTCGCACTCCCGCAGAAAGCGCTCTGGCGTGTGGGGGCTGGTGCGGCGGATGATCTCGTCCATACGGGTGAAAAACCAGTCATTCTTGCTGACCGTATAGCCGGCGCCGACCAGGTACATGGTCCCCCCGGCCAGGCCGCCGATGTCCGACTTCAGCAACCGCCCCTGGGCGCTGCCCATCTCCTCTGGCGTGCCCGCGACCAGCAGGATGCGCTTGCCGCCGTGCTCGCAGAGTAGCCCGTGCCCCTGCGGATCGCGCCCCGTGATGCGAATCTGGTCCGCCGGCTGTGCCCAGCCGCTCAGAACCCCCGTCAACGCCAGGCACAGCAGCCGCAGCGCCCCTGATCCCGGGTACCTGATCATTGCGCCTTCTCCATCAAGAAGTTGAACGTGGCCGCAAACATGCGCAGCAGGTCCGCCTGCGGCACCTCCATCACCGTTGCACAGGTCGGTTCCCGGAACAACTCCGCGCTGCCGATGGTATCCAACGCCCACTGCCGGACCGACACCACGCCGCCCACACCCTGCACCGAGAAGGTGATCTCGACCGGCGCCAGGGTGTCCCGCCGCAAACGCACGCTGCCGTTGCCCTTGGCGTGGGGGTGAAGCAGGGTGAATGCCACCACCCGCTCGCCGACCGCCGCCGGCGCGTCAGCCACCTGTACGTATTGGGCAAACGCCTCCGGCGCCGCCGCCAGCGCCAGCGCCGCCCCGACCACGATCCGCAGTTTCAGGAGTTGCTGCACCTCCAGCATACCGCCGAGCCCCGCGGCTGGGTCGTACTGCTGCGTGCCGAGAAACATCGTCCCCTGGCGCGAGACGATCCAGGGATACCTCCCATTGCCGAGTGCCAGCGTGCCAACCTCCGGGACCGGCGAAGCCGTAAGCGTGAATTGACTGCCACTGCCGCGGACCAGCGCCAGGCGGTAGGCGACCGGCTTCTGGTTGGGGAGAGTGATCGTGGCGGTCAGGTCAAGCAGATGGCACCGACCCGCGGCGGGCGACCGATCCACCAACGAAACCGTCTGCTGCAACACGGCAACCAGCGCCTGCAACGGCGTGAGATCAGCACTCGCCGTGGCCGGGGGCGGGACGATGCCGGCCGGCAGGTCCGCCGCAAAGAAGGCCACCGTATCCCGGATGATCCGCGGCAGCGCCGCCATCGCCGTGTAGTGACCCATGCCCGGCAGCCAGACGACCTGGTCCTGAACTCCTACCGCTTTGGCCAGCGCTTCCGTGCAGGCTGGAGGGATCACCTCATCTTCGGCCGCGTTGATCAGCAGCAGGCGTTTCTGCAACCCCAGACGCTTGAGCGCCTCGACATGGTTCAACGGCTCGACCCGCGCCAGGGCCGCATCGACCCGCAGGCGCTGCTCGGGGGTCAGACGGGCCAGGCTGTCCCGCAGTTCGCGCGTCTCCCGGGCGCTGGCCAGAATCTCCTTCAAGCGGCCCCCTCCCAGGATCAGTTCGGCGCGCTGCAACCGCGGTTCGACCCCGCACGAGGCCGCCGCGATCAAGGCCCCAAGGCTGATGCCACTGACCCCGAGCCGCCCGGGATCGACCTCGGGACGCGCCACCAGCACATCCGCGGTACGCCGCACATCCAGGAGGGACTGGTCCAGACACTGGGTAAACAGATCCACCTTGTCCAGCAGCGCCCGCCGCCCCTGTGAACCGCCGCGCTCGCCGTAGTACGGCAGGAAGAACATGACCGCCGGCACGCCGTTCTCCGCGAGCACGGTGCAGAGCATACGCTCCAGCTCGTAGGAGCCGTTGAGAATGTGCAGCACGATGACCGCCGGACGACGCGCCTGGCCCGCGGCCAAGTTCGCGGGCAGATAGTACTCCGCGGGGATCATGTTGTTCGAACTCAGCGCCGTCTGCAATGGCGAGGGGTACTTCAGCGCGTAGCGCCGGTGCCGCGGCTGCTCCGACTGCAACTGGATGGTGTACGAGAAAGGCTGGCCATCGAAGGAGTTTGCCGCCGCAACCTGACACACCTCCGGCGCCGGGGCTGGCGCAGGCGCCGGCTGCCCTGCCGCGCCCAGACTGAGCAGCAGTGCCAGCAGGCCACCGGCCACGCCCCCCCGCCAAGTGCCGTGATTCCTGGTCCACATAACGCCTGCCACCTTTGCACCTACGGCGCTGGCGGACCACGGGCGACACCCGCCCGGCGGCCACCGCCAACCGCGCCAGCCTACGCTAACCCCTTGCCGCGTCGACGCCAGGGTCAGGCGTTGCCTGCAGCCGTAACGCCTCCATGAAGCCGCTGCGGTACTCGCGCAGCAGGTCGGCCGGCAACCTACCCTTCCCGCCCGCCACCAGCCTTCCCAGCCGGTGGTAATGCTCGGTGCTATGCGACCTGATGAGCAGCATGTGCGTGGCATGGAACTCTACCAGCCCGCCCAAAGTGCCATCTCGGGCCACGTAGTCCTGCCAGCGCCGCATGGCAAACAGCCGCTCAACGAAGTTCTCCCGTAACCCCAGGTCGTTCAACCGGCCTTCCTCCTCGACGGGAAGATCCAGAAAATGCTCCATGAAGACGCGCGCCCACAGCCCGATGCCGTGCCTTTCCGGCAGGCCGGCTTCGCCGTGGAGCTGCACCTGCTCCATACCGCAGCTCGGAGAGGCGCTCTTGAACACAAAACCGCTGAGGCCCTCGGACTCCAGCGACTGGAGCCGTTGCCGCGCCCAGGCCAGCATCCGGTCCGTCACGTCCTCGCCGCTCTGGGTCACGACCAGCCGCGGCCGCGCCGCCTCGCCCCGCAGACGCAGCGACGGCCGGGGGATGGGAAAGCCGCACTCCACCTCCGGGCAAACCGGCACGAAATCCACGTACGGCCCGAGGACGTCGCAGAGATACACGTCCCGTTTCTGCTGTCCGTCATAGCGCACCCGCTCACCCATAAGGCAACGGCTCACGCCCAGGCGGATTCGGGCACTGCTGTCAAGGCCTGACATAAACCCACCCTCCCCTCTGCCGCCGCAGCGAACGCCGATGCCTCACAGCTCCGACCCCGCGCGCCGAAACAGCAACCAGAGGAAGAACGGCCCCCCCAGCAGGGCCGTGATCACCCCCACCGGCATCTCCGCGGGCGCCACCAGCACCCGCGACACCGTATCGCAGAGCAGTAGAAAAGTCCCCCCAAAGAGGAATGTTGCCGGCGCCAGCGTGCGGTGCGATCCGCCAGTCAGCAGCCGGCAGAGATGCGGACACACCATCCCCACAAAACCGATCGGCCCGCAGACCGCCACCACCCCGCCGACCATCAGCGATACGCCCAGGAAGACGATCAGCTTGGTGCGGTTGACCGCCACCCCGCGGCTGGCCGCAAACTCCTCCCCCACGCTGAGCAAGTCCAGCTCCCGCAGGTAGGCCATCGAGACCACGATCCCCGACCCGGCCAGCACCGCGATGGGGATCACGGACTGGTAGCCCGTGGTCGCCACGCCACCCATGAGCCAGCGCACGATACGAAACGAGTTGGCAAAGTCGCTGACATACTGCAGAAACAGAATCAGGCTGGAGAACGTCGTGCTGACGGCGACGCCTGCCAGTAGCATGGTGGCGGACGAGCAGCCGCCGCGCAGTTGGGTCAAGCCGTAGACCATCGCGATGGCCAGCACCGCACCAGCCAGGGCGGCAAGACTCTGGATGGAATATCCCGCCAGGCCCGTGCCCACGCCCAGTTGCGCGCACAGCGCCACGCCCAGCGAGGCGCCGCTGGACACTCCCAGCGTGTACGGCGTCGCCAGGGCGTTGCGGAACAGCGCCTGAAAACTCATGCCGCTCAGCGCCAAGGCACTGCCGGCTAGGAATGCGGTCAGGACCCGCGGCACCCGCAGCAACCAGAAGAGGCGGTGTTCGGCCGGATAGGCCCCCGCGTCCCAGAGGGCCTCCCAGGGCACGTGTACCATGCCGACGAACGGGGCCCCGAGCAGCAGTGCCAGGCCGCTGAGCGCCAGGATCGCCTGGAGGGTCTTTGGGCTCATGCGTGCGCTCATGCGGGTCTCGCCTTCCAGTCTCAGTGCCGCGGTACCACCAGCGGCTGCCCGGACTCAGGGTGCGCGACAAAGAGGAAATCGGTGTCGAAGATCGCCATCAGCTCCTCCGGCCGCATCAGCGCCTCGATGCGGTCCAGAAACACCAGCCGACCCGCCTTCAATCCCAGGATGCGGTGCGAACTCAGCACGGCGCTGTTGATGTCATGCGAGACGCTCACCACGGTCAGTCCCTGCTCACGGTTCAGCCGTTTCAGCAGCAGATTCACCTCATGCTGGTAGCGCGGATCGAGGAAGGTGATCGGCTCGTCCAGCAACAGAATGGGCGTCTCCTGCGCCAGCGCCGCCGCGATGTAGATCTTCTGGCTCTCACCGCCGCTGAGCGTGTCCAGCGAACGCTCCCGCAGCAGCGCCGTCTGGGTGAGATCCAGGGCGCGGTTGACCGCCTCCAGATCGGCCCGGCCAGGCGCCGAAAATGGCCCCCGCCGCGCGTACCGGCTCATCATCAGGAACTCGGCCACCTGAAACGAGGTCGAGCCGCTGCGGACCTGCGGCACGTAGGCCGCCCGCCGGGCAATCTCGCGCGGGGCGCCGGAACGCACGTCCAAGCCGTCCAGTTCCACCGTACCCTCCCACTCGCGCAGGACGCCGTTGAGGCACTTCACCAGCGTACTCTTGCCGGCGCCGTTGGGGCCGATGATGGAGACGAACTCGCCCGCCGCGATCTCAAACGAGACATCGGTCAGCACCGGGCGACCGCCAAGACAGCAGTGCAGGCCGCGAACCCGTATGGCCATCCCGCTGCTCACGGCGTACCCCCCGCGGTCCCCTGCCCCGACGGCGCCGGGGCGATGACTGCGGCCATCTGCTCGAGCAGCAGCACGAACCTGGGCCCAGGCACGGTCACATAGTCCTCGGCGAACACATGGACCCGCCCCTGCCGCACCGCCGACACCTCGCGCACCACATTCCATTCGCGGACCACGTCCGCCGCAGTCAGCGAAAGCCTATCGAGGTCCGCCGCCAACTCGATGATGACATCGGGGTTCATCTCCTGGATGCCCTCGGGCGACACCAGCGGAAACCGAATCGTCCTCTCCGGGCAGGCGTTGCACCCCCCGGCCAGACGAATCAGCTCGCTGAAGAAGCCGTCCTCGCCAGCCACGTATACCTCCTGCAGCCGACCGCTGCCCATGCTGCGACCCACCGACACCAACACCCGCGGCAGCCTCGCCGAACGCGGCTTCCGGGCGACGGCGTCGACGCGCCGCCGCAGAGCCGCAGTCAACTCAGTCCCGCGCTCGGCACAGCCACAGGCGGTGGCGATCGTCTGGATGCTGGTGAGAATCTGTTCCATGGTATCCCCGGACACGGTCAGACAGGGAAGCTCCAGCGCCTGCAAGGCACTCAGCGCGGCGCCGTGAGTGGCGAACAGGATGACCAGGTCGGGACGCAGTGACAGCACTGCCTCGATGTTGGGATCCAACAGGGCGCCCACCTTCGGCTTGGTCGCCGCCTCGGGCGGGTAGTCGCAATAGGACGTCACCCCCACCACGCGTGCTCCCAGATCAAGCGCGTAGAGGATCTCCGTGATCGAGGGCGCCAGCGAGACAATGCGCTGAGCGGGACGGACGGACGCCGACGGCGCGAGCGCTGCCGGCGCCGACGCCGAGCGGCCGCAACCGACCACCACCAGCGCCAGCGCCAGCGCCGCCAGCAGGCCTCGCGGCCCCGGCCCACCCGCCGCCGCTTCAGTCCTCGATGCCTTTGCGCGCTTGGATGCCGTCGCGGTAGTAATGCTTGACCTCACGCATCTCGGTGACCAGATCGGCACACTCGACCAGCTTGGGATGGGCGCCCCGCCCGGTCACCACCACTTCCACCCCCGCCGCGCGTGCCGCCAGCGCCTCAAGGAGTTCGTTGACGGGGAACAGCCCGCACTGCACCGCGATATTGGCCTCGTCGAGAATCACCAGGTCGAAGGCCCCGCCGGACAGCGCCACGCGAGCCTCGTCCAGACCGCGCCGCGCCGCGCCAGTGTCCTCCGGGCTCGGCGGACCGTGAATGAAACTCGGACGACCGAACTGCCGCACCGTCACCCCCAGGCGTCCCAGAGCCTCGAGCTCACTGCACTCGCGACCCTTGGCAAATTGCCCGACAAAGACGCGCAGCCCGGCGCCACACGCACGCAAAGCCAGACCCAGGGCGGCCGTCGTCTTGCCCTTACCATCGCCCGTATAGACGTGTATCTGACCGCTCACCGCCACCCCGCTGCCTGCCGTGGCACCGCCGCGCCCAAGCTCAGAATGACACCTTGACGCCACCCCCGGCGCGCCAGCCCGAGAATATAGCGCCGCGGACGGTCGGGGGCAGGCGCCGCGGGCGGGCAATGCAGCAGAAGTCCACCGCCCTGTGGCAGCCCGCAGGGCGGTTTCTCTTTCCGGGTGATAGGCGCACTGGAGCCGGCGGTCCGCCTCGGCCCTGCCGGGGCTTCCGCCGTGTCGGGGGTCTTGCCGACGGCGGGTACCGCGAACCCGCCCGCAACGGGCTGGGCAGCCCGGGCTCCAGGGCGGCAAGCGGGGCCAGGGCAGACGCCTGCCTGGCGCGAGGCGGATTAGAGATGCCGTCCCTGAGCGTCTCTTCCGCCCGCAGGGCGTGGAGGTCGGCGGTCCGTCATGCCGGAGGGCAGGACTTCCGCCGTCTCTGGAGGGGATACGGCGGGGACCGCCGACTCCAGGGGGGACGGTCGGGCCGACCGGTGCTCCACGCCTGGCGCCCGCCTGGCGCGAGGCGGATTAGAGATGCCGTCCCTGAGCGTCTCTTCCGCCCACAGGGCGTGACTGACTTGCGCCCGGCGGCGCGGCGACGCGGCGGCGCCTTGACCGGTGGCGACGCATCGGTATAGTAAGTGGCGCTGTTTGCAGCCGATGTCCCGGCTGCGAAAGCCAAAGGAGACGGTCCATCAGGAAACGGTAACGTTTCCGCCTTGCGAGTAGAGGAAGTGGAGGTGCGATTCCTCCCGCTGTCCCGCAACGGTAATCCCTGGCAACGGGGTGAGCCCGGTCGACTACTCGCGAAGGTAAGTATTCTCGCGGAAGGAGAAAGAAGACATGGTGCCCTCGCTTCGAGTCTGTTCGTTTGTGTCCGTTGCCGGGCGTCCCGCCCAAGCCTCACCCGAGCCTGCTCCCGTTGATCAGCGTCGCTCTTCACGCCGCCGTCCGCGGTCTCTCGCCGCCTGGACGGGTGCGGCCAGACGCGGTGCCCCGACGTCCGGAAGAACCGCTTGGTTCACCCTGATTGAGCTGCTGGTGGTGATCGCGATCATCGCGATCCTGGCATCCATGCTGTTGCCGGCGCTGAGCAAGGCCAGGGAGAAAGCCCGGCAGGTCAACTGCCTTTCCAACCTGAAGCAGATCGACCTGGCGATGCTGATGTACTCACAGGAGTACGACGACTCCCTGCCGGTGGCCTACTACATGGGTGCCGCTGGCGAGACCGGCTGGGATTTCGCCACCTCCGACTGGTGGACGACCTACACCCTCGGCACCATCGGCAACTACCTGACCGACAAAGTGTTCACCTGCCCGTCCAGCGCCGACCTGAAATCGTACGACCGCCCGTATTCTGGCTATGCCTACAACACCTCCTACCTGGGCGGCGGATATTCGGTCTGGGACGGACAGGCCCAGCCGCCGGCCACCTTGGGCAGGATCCGCTCCCCGTCGCGCACCGTGGTGCTGGCAGACAGCGCGGCCTGGTCGACCTTCAGCTACGAGTTGATCTGTAGCAGTTACCTGCGCTCCAGGGGCGACGCCAGCTACTCTTGGATCGGTCCCAACGTCCATTTCCGGCACAACGGCATGGCAAGTGTGGCGATGGCTGATGGCCATGTCGAGGCGACCAAGGCAAAGTTTAATTCCAGCCCGAGCAGTCCGGATCTGGGCGACCTCTCGCAGGATGATAGCCTCTACGACCTGCAATGAGCCGTCCGGCTCTGGTGTCCTGATACGGGAGACGTGGGGAGTTCCTTTGCAGCAGGACTACAGAGCCACGCTCGAAGACCAGGCCCCGAAACCCGCCGCCGCCGCGGGGGTTCCCGTGGTCGCCGTCGTCATGCCGACCTACAACCGCTGGCCCCACCTCCGCGCGGCGGTGGATTCGGTCCTTGACCAGGAGTTCCCCGGCGTCGAGTGCATCGTGGTCGACGACGGGTCGGCCGATGGCACCCCCGAGAAGCTCGTCGCGGCGTATGGCGACCGGATCCGGGTCCTGCGCATGCCCGCCAACGGCGGCCCGGCCGCCGCCCGCAACCTCGGCATCCGCCAGGCCAGCGCTGAGTTCGTCTGCATGCTGGACTCCGACGACCGACTGCTGCCGGGAAGCCTGGCTGCCCGGGTCCGGCTCTTCCGCGACGACCCCGGCTTCGACGGCGTCGCCTGGGGGCCACTGATCCGCTCTGGCGATTCAGCTGCCGAGCTGACCGCGCAAGCGGCGCGCCTGCCCACGGCGGCCCGTGACTTCGCTCTGGCCTATCTGGACCATTCCTTCCTGTCAACCAATGATTTCATGGTGCGGCGCTGCCACCTGCTGGCACTGCCGGGCGGACCCTATCGCGAAGACCTGACCAACAACGAAGACGTCGAGCTGTTCTTGCGCCTGCTGGCGCGCCTGCCGTTTCGCTGCTGCGGCGAGTGCATTGCCGTGCTGGGACGAGTCGACGCCGGCCTGCACAGCAACCGCGTGCGCATCCTGCGTCAGGGGCTGCGCCTGGTCGATCACCTGCGCGCCGACCCTGCGGTGGTAGCGCTGCTGGGCAAGGCGCTGGACCGGTTCGAGTTCGTCAAGCTGGTCGAATGGAGCAACTACGCCGCCAAGGCGGGCCGGGCGGCGGATTTCTTCCGCTACTTTCGGCGGGCCTGGCGCCTCTCATGGTGGCAGAGTCTAGGAAGCCTGAAGCTCTGGCGGAACGCCGTGCGCATGGCTGTCCGACGCCGCCGCGTCGGAGACCCCGGGTGAGGCCTGGAGGGCGCCCCGGTCGAAAACCGGGACGGCTCAGCGCTCCGGCGCGCGCTCAAGCGCGATAACCGCGGTATCTCTCGGCGGCAACGACAAGGCGAACTCGAGCCCCCCGGCGGCACCGCCCCGCTTCGCCGCAATCACCGCCCCAGACACGACCTCACGAACCACGACCCGTTCCGGCGGCGTCAGCTCGAGGCCCAGTGCGAACGCTTGGACGGCAACCGTGAAGCTCGCTTCTTGGTCGCCGGAGTTCCGCAAGCTGAGATACAGGCCCGTCCTGTCCCAGGCGCCGTACCGCTCGATGAACACCGTGTCCATCGAGGTCGTGGCGTAGGTGAGCGGTTCCCAACCCGCGGCATTCAGGCGGCGGATCACGGGGATGTACTGCTTGAACAGGTCGCGGTCGCGCTCGTATTGCTCCGGGGAGCTGAAGTAGCGTTTCCAGTTCGCGTAGCCCGGCTTTTCTTCGCCGCCGAGGGTGCTGATGGCGGGGTAGAATCCATAGAACATCTGGTGTTTGATGTACTGCTCGACCTCCCCCCGCGTCACGGCCGGGGCCGGACTGTGGAAGTTCCCCTCTTGCAGCAGATTCGTGGTTGGCTTCCGGAACGCATAGGTGCGGCGCAGGCAGCTCACCTCGTCAGATTCCACTTCGCAGAGGCGGCGGCGAGCTACGTTCCCGTTGCTTCCCGTCTCACTTCCGAGGACGTCGCCTGTGTGACCGAAAAAGCGGTACGCCGGCGGGTCGGCGCCGAGGTTCAGCATGAGGAGCTTATCGCGAGCGCGAAGCTCGGTCGCCAGCCAGGCGAGAAAGTCGTGGTACGAAGAGACGGCGGGCAGACACGGCCGAAGCGTATCGCGGTCAAACGAGAGCAGCGTCCGGGCCGCACTCAGATGCGGCGTTCGGCAATTCATGAACCCGGTCGCCAAACAGAGGCCTACACTGTCAACGTACACGCCGTCGGCAGCGGCGAGATGCGGGGAGATTTCGTAGGTCCAGCACGCCCCGCCGCGGTTCGGCGTGGGCAGATACGGCGACGGGTTGGTGTACCACCACCGGGCCCAAGCATCATACTCGTTCTCGGCCTGGGATGGCGTTCCGCCGTCCGCTAGTTCCGGCAGCGAATTGAGCACGGCCTGGGCCATCTCCGCCTCGGGGCCGCCGCTCCATTTCCGGCTGGAGCCGACGGCGGCAGCGAGTTTTTGAAGACGGGCAAGGCACTCGTCTGGAGAGAACATCGGCGTGCTCCCCTTCACCTCCGGGAACCACTGACGTAGCCCGGATGGTTCGATGTAGTGCATCACGTAGATCCCCTTCTGGCGAGCCACCGCGCCCGAGTCCTTGTCCTCCGAATGCGTCTCCCAGAAGGTCAGGCCGAAGTCCTCTGGCGACGGGATCTGGTGCGGGGGGACCGGCCACAGCCAGGTCCCCTCGCGCTGCGCCCGGTTCGCGAAGAATCCCGGAAACATCTCGTAGTACGTGGCGGCGGCGGCACGGAACCCCCAACCAGGCTCGATGGCACTGATGACAAAACTCCAACTGGCCCGGCCCGCGCCTATCTGCTCGGTCAGCGGCGAAAGCCCGACCTTCAGCGTGTGAACGAAGCCGCTGTCGGCGCGGCAGGAGCGCCATTCCATGGCGGGACAATCCTGGGGCATGCCGAGCATCAGGCCCGAAGTTGCGTCGGTGATGCACGAGAACGGGTATCTCGACACCAGATGGCCCTCGTAGCTGAAGTCGTTGCTGAACGTGGTGCCGGCCTCGATCCGGCGCTGCCTGCGGATATCGTCATGCCAGACCCAACCGGCAGTCTGCAGCGGCAGCCGGTAGGAGACCTCCAAAGCCCGCTCGCGGGGGGGATTGCTGAGGTCACGAAGTTCAACCGTAACCCGGATGCCGGTCGGGCCGGATGCATAGGTCAGACTGACCTCGAGTTGGCGCTCGCTGATGACGGCGTGCTGGAGCGCACTTTGGCCGTCGGGCCTGCACGCGACCGGCCCCGCCAGCACCGCAAGCTCCCCAGGCACGGCCCCGCTGCCGGCCTCCTCCACCCGGAGATCGTCGAGGTCAACGTACGCGCCCCGCCAGAGGCACACGGCGACCCGCAGCGTGGACACGTTCTCGGTCACCCGGTACGGGCGGCTAAAGCGTTCCCACGCCGCCGGGCGGCTCGCAGCGATGAGGTACTGATAGTGGGTCTTGCTGGAGGGCGAGTATTGCCAGCCTTTGGGCGCTGGGCTTGCTGTCGTGACATCGCGTCCCGCGGCGTCGAACGCCTGCACATACACGATGTAGGTGGCTTCAAGGGCAGGAACACGGCCTTGCCAGGAGATGACGTAGTCCCTGCCAGCGCTGACAGGGAGGTCGCGCTCCAGCCTCACCCCGTGGCCGTACTTCTGGTTCACTCCCAAGCGCGCATAGCCTTCCGAACCCCCCGCGCCACCGTCCCGCCGGGGCTCGACGGCCACCGCGGCCCCCGGCTCCAGACTCACGCCCGCAGAGGAGCGCCAGCCTTGGGCGGTCTCGAAATCGACGCTGGCCAGCGGCTCTGCCGCCGCCGGCACCCTGACCAGCTGCCACTCGCGGACCGCCAGGCCGCCGACCTGGCCTTCCAGCAGGGGCAATGCCCGCTGCCCGGCCGCGATCCCCGTCACGGCGCCGGTACGGTCATCGAGGCGCAGCGCCAAACCATGCCCGGCCGTGATCTCGGCGCCGCGCAGGCCGCCATCCAGCATGCACCCCGCGGCGAGGGCGACGCAGACCGCGACGTAAGACCGCCTGCTTATCATCTGCGGATTCCTCCTCGACGGGTTGAGGACGCTGAGTTCGGCCTTGCCCAGAACGTACCGACTACCGTGCTTGGGCGGGCGCTCAAAGTCAAGACGTTCCGCCTACAGGGCAGTTTGACGAAAGCGCCGTCAGCTCCGTGGCCGAGCCCGCGCCCGCCCGGCCGGTCGCCGCCCGCCTCTGATTCCGTCCGAGTCCGCGGTCGCGGTATCCCCCCGTCCCCTGGAGCCCGCGATGCCCAGCCCGTTTCGGGCAGGTTCGCGGTATCCCCCCGTCCCCTGGAGCCCGCGATGCCAAGCCCGTTCCGGGCAGGTTCGCGGTAACCCCCCGTCTCCTGGAGCCCGCGATGCCCAGCCCGTTTCGGGCGGGTTCGCGGTTGGCGGCGCGTTGACGCCGTACGCTGTCGCGCTAGCGTAGGGGGCCTAGAGCGACCGCGTGGGCCACGGCAGATGCGACCACGCCGGGCCCAGGCCGGTCAGCGAAAGTGGGGGCGCGCTCAGGAGAACCAGGATGAGTGTTCATTTACAGCCGCGGCAACTTGCCCTGGCCGAGACGCTGGTGGCAGAGACGCGGGCCCATCACGGCTTGGCGCCGGTAGACCTGGAGCGCTTCTGGGCGGACCAGACCAAGGCGCGCACCAACTCCTGGGCCGCCGACTGCCCGCAGCTTCCCCTCGGGGTCATGATGTCCACGGAGTGCCTGTTTGACGAGCTCGGGATAGCGGAGAACTGGCACGAGGTCCAGCATAACGCCGAGTACCGGGTCGGATTGAGCCGGCGCTACAACGACCTGGCGCAGCGGCTCGTCGGCCGACGCCTGCTGAGCGAGCAGGTCGGGGACCCGCGCCTCGCCTGGCCCGCCGTCAAGGAACTGCACGACATCTTCGAGGCCAGGCAGGAGTGGCATAGCTGGTCGTACTGGCTGCAGCCGTCTGCCAGCACGCCGACTGAACTCGCGGCCCTGCTGGACCGCGTCGAGGCGCGCCTGGCCCATCTGCGCGAGTTCATGCTGCCCGCGAACTGGGCCGAAGAGAAGGCCAGGCTCTCGGCGGCCGGGGCCAAACCACCGCTCTACCGCGGCCAGCGTGGCCCCATCACCTTCGCCTGCAGCATCTATGGCGCCGAAAACCTGATCTTCCTCATCCTGGACAACCCGGCCCTGGCAGGACGCTTCCGCGACCTCATCCTCAAAGCCATGCTCGAGCGGGCGCGCCTCCTCGACGAGGAAGCCGGCTTCACCCCACAGACCGCGCCGCGGGGCTGGGGCTGGGCCGATGACAACTGTTGCCTGCTGAACCCGGAGATGTACGAGTTCTTCGGCTACCCCATCCTCAAAGGCATCTTCGAGGTCTACAGTCCGGACCCCGGGCAGAGCCGATACCAGCACTCCGACTCCGACATGGCGCACCTGCTGCCCATCCTGGGCCGTCTGCAACTCACCGGGGCGAACTTCGGACCGACGCTGTCGGTAAGCCAGATCCGGGAACACCTGCCCAAGGCCGAGATTCATGGCCAGTTGGCGCCGTTCACCTTCAGCCGCAACGAGGAAGTGAACATCGTGGCGGAGACGATTCGCGACTTCGAGATGTCGCAGGAGAAGCGTGGGGTGGTGTTCTGCACCGCCGGCAGCCTCAACAACGGCTCGCGACTGACCGGCATGCGCCTGATCATGGCCGCCATTCAGCGCTACTGCCGGTACTGAACCACCCTCAGTTCACCACCTGCAGGACGAGGTTGACCGTGTAGCGCTTCTTGCCGCGCCGGATAGCGACCTCGACCTCGTCGCCGGGCTGATGCTGGTCGAGGGCGGTAGCGAGGTCGTCGATGGATTTCACCGGGGTCTTGCCGATGGCAACGATGGCATCGCCGAGCACGACATCGCCGCGGGCCGTACGCCGCACTCCCTCGAGCCCCGCCTTGGCGGCAGCACCACCCGGCACGGGGCGCATGATGCCGACGCCTTCGACCCCCATCGAGGCCATGATGTGGTCGGGAATCATCTCGATGCCCAGCCCCACGCGCTGCACCTTGCCGTGAGCAATCAATTGCGGCACGATGCGGCGCACGGTGTCAACCGGCACCGCGAAGCCGACTCCGGCGTAACTGCCACTGGTGCTCATGATGGCGGTGTTGATGCCGATCAGACGACCGGAAGAGTCGAGCAGCGGGCCGCCGGAGTTCCCGGGGTTGATCGCCGCATCGGTCTGGATCACTTCGCGGATCGAGCGCCCGGTCATGGCCTCGATGGTGCGGCCCAAGGCGCTGACGATGCCGACGCTGAGGGAGGTATCCAGTCCGAAGGGGTTACCGATGGCGAGCACCGTCTGTCCGACCCGCAGGGAGCGCGAGACGCCCACCGGGATCGGTACCAGCACGTTCTCGGGCGCCTGAATGCGCAGCACAGCGACGTCGTGGTCGGGGTCCGCTCCCACCACCGTCGCCTCGTAGCTGGCCCCATCGCGGAGCGTAACCTGAATCTCCGAGGCCTCGTGGATCACGTGATAGTTGGTGACCACATGGCCTTGCTTGTCCCAGATGAACCCCGAGCCGGTCCCCTGCGGGATCTGGTAGACGCGCATGCTGAACCAGTCCTGGACCATGGCCTTGTTAGCCACGGACACCACCCCGGGCGAGCAGGCCTCATAGATCTTGATCGTCCGCCTCTCCAGCTCGGAAAGCCCTTCGTCCAGCCCGCCGACCGACGCCGCGGAAACTGCTGGTTTCGCCTTGGACTCCGCGCCGCGCAGGACGCAGACAGAGGCGATGGCGGCCGCAGCCGTAGCCGCAAGAAACAGCCGGGCCAACGGCCGCAGGCGGAAGCAGGCGGAAGCATTCATTCGAGGTGCCCATCCATGGGTTTGAGTGTCCGTCG
>CAILKC010000128.1 GCA_903834675.1 uncultured Victivallales bacterium
CTCATTCCGGTATGTCCGGCCCCAGCCGGGGGCCCGGCTGAACCCTTGTATGAGACTTGACCGCGATCTTCGGTATGTCCGGCCGCAGCCGGGGGCTCGGCTGGAGTGCAAGGGCAGTCCTGCCGCCCGGCAGGACGCATCGCCGCCGCAGCCCCGCCGCCCGGCGGGGCGCTCTACCCAGACGGCGGCGTGCCGGGTCGGCGAAGCCGCCCCTGTAACTGCGCCATAGCGGCGTAACCGAACTCGCCACCCGCCACCCGCGGGATTTCGAGGACTTCGGCTTCGCCCGCGTCTGGGATCCGCTCTCGCCGGTCAAGTGACAGGTTCCTAGCCCCGCAGTCCCGTAGTCCCCCTGTTTCCCACCCCATTCGTGTGCCTTCGCGCCAATTTGTGGGTTGACATGCCATCCTCTCCGCAAGTCTCCGTAGTCATGAGCACTTACAACGACGCGGTCCATCTGGCCGAGTCGGTCGACAGCGTGCTCAGTCAGGTTTTCACCGACTTCGAGTTTGTCATCGTCAACGATGGCTCGCCCGACCTACGTACAGCGGAGATCCTGGCCGAATACGCCCGTCGCGACCCTCGCATCCGCGTCATCACCAAGCAAAACGCGGGCTTGACCAAGGCCCTGATCGATGGGTGCGCTGCCGCAAAGGGTCAGTACATCGCCCGGCTGGACGTCGGCGACGTGATGACCCCGGACCGCCTGCGCCGCCAGGTCGAGGTGCTCGAGCAGCACCCCGAGGTGGTCTTCGTCTCCTGCTGGACGGAGTTCTGTGGGCCGGAGTGGGAGCCCCTCTGGACAGAAGAGGGACCTGTGGCCACAAGTCCCTCTTCTGTATGGCTTGGCAACGTGCTCCCCGACACGCCCGGTGAGAACCTGAAAGCAGGGCCGACCTGCCACCCCTCGGTGATGATGCGCGCGGAGGCCTACCACCGGGCCGGAGGCTATCGCTGGCAGTTCTACTACGGGCAGGACTGGGACTTGTGGTACCGGTTGGCCGAACAGGGCTGGTTCGCCCTGGTGCCGGCCGCGCTCTACCGGGTGCGGATGCTGCCGCAGGGGGTCAGTTCCCACAACCACGAGCGGCAGATGCAGATCGGCCAGTGCAGTTTCGCGGCCTTCGGCTGCCGTCGGCAGGGGATTCCGGAGGACGCGGTTCTGGCGCGTGCCGCCGCCATTCGCCCCGGCCGCCTCAACCGCCGAGCCGGGCGCTCCCGGCGCGGGGCGGGTGACTACTTCGTTGGCGAAATACTCCGCCGTAACGGGGACAGGCGCTGTCGCCAGTACCTGTGGCGCGCCGTGCGCGCCGACCCTCTCGCAGTCGGCCGCCTCTTCCGCCTGCTGCAGAGCCTTCTCCTACCCCGGGCCCGAGTTGCGGCCGGGGGAGGAGCCCCATGAGGATTCTTCTCTGCATCGATGCCCCTGCAGACCCTAACGGGGGCGCTTCAGGGACGGTCGTGCAGACGGCCGCGGCTCTTCGTCGCCGCGGGCATGAGGTGGACTGCGTCTGGTCCGACGATCTCCCGCACCGCGTCAAGCATTGGAACCTGCACTACCTGCTGGAACTCCCGTGGGCTCTGCGGCGGGAAGTCGCACGACGCTGCCAAGGCAAGCGCTACGACGTGATCCAGGTGAACCAGCCCTTTTCGTGGGCAGCGGCGGTTGAGCATCGGCGCCAGCGGCGCGCCGGGGTCTTCATCACCCAGACGCAGGGTTGGGAACCGCGCCTAACGACGGCGCTGCAGCCCTGGCGGCGGCGCTATGGCGTCCCCGAGTGGGGGTTCCCGCGTGGACTCCTGGGGCGGCCACTGCGGTTTGCGCTGGAGCGACGGTATGCCCGGTGGGCTGCGGTGCAGAGCCATGGCGTCCTCACCAGTTGCTCGGAGGACACGGAGTACATCGAGCGGGAATACAGCCTGGGCTCAGGGCGGGTGGGCACGATTCCTATGGGTGTGCCTGACCCCTTTCTCTCGTCTGCGCCGCCGCCGATGCGGCCCGAGCGCGCCGCGCGGGTGCTGTACGTCGGGCAGTTCGCGTTCTTCAAAGGAGTTCATGTCCTGGCCGAGATATACGACCGCCTCGTCGGCGCCCACCCGGGCATCTCGCTTGGCTGGTGCTGTCCGCCCGAGCAGCAGGACGAAGCGCGGCGACTGCTCAGCCCGGCAGCCCGGCGCGGCGTGACCTTCTACCCGCCCGTACCTCAGGTGGACCTCGTCACGCGGTACGACCAGTCCGGGGTGTTCGTCTTCCCCACTCTGGCCGAGGGTTTTGGCAAGGTTTTTCTCGAAGCGATGGCCCGCGGGATGCTGGTCGTCGGGTCGCATGCGGCCGGCATGCGGGATGTGATCGTGAGTGGCGAGAACGGCTGGACCGTCCCGGTCGGCGACGCGCCTGCCTTTGCCGCGCGGATCACCGCGGTCCTGGCCGACCCGGTTCTCGCCGAGCGCGTCTCCCGGGGTGCCGCGGCGGCGGCGCGATCCTATACCTGGGATCGGACCGCCGCGGAGTCGGAGCGTTTCTACCTCGACCTGCTGGCCCGCGAGTCCCCTACCTGACGAGGCTCTTGCAGGACCCCGCGTCTGGCCCTGGAGCCCGCGCTGCCCAGCCCGTTCCGGGCGGGTTCGGGGTTCCCCAGATACGGCGGAAGCTCTGGCTACGCCCGAGCGGACCGCCGACTCCAGGCGGGATGCTGCTGAGCCGAGGGTTCGGCAAGAGCCTCTGACGCGTGGGAGCGGGGCCCCGCCCTCGCCCCGGTTCGCTTGGGCGTGCGCCGCAAACTCCAAGGGTAAGGGCGGTTCATGGCTGGCAAGCAGTTGCTCCATTGGGTAGGACATGCCTTCGGTCTGGCCGAGGCGCGGACGCAGACGACACAGGCTGAGCGCGACCTGCTTGCCCAGTCTGCCAAGGGCGCTACCTGCATCGTCGAACTCGGGGTCTACGAGGGGGTTACATCTCGTGTCCTGCGGGCGGCCATGTCCCCTGTCGGGACGCTCTGGTGTGTTGACCCATTTTCTCGTGACCGACTGGGTTTCTCCTACGGCTACGGCATCAGCCGTCGCGAGGTCAGCCAAGCCCCAAACGGCGACGTGCGCTTCATCCGGAAGTTTAGCCACGAGGCGGTGCAGGGCTGGACGCTGCCGATCGACCTGGTGTTCATCGATGCGGACCATTCCTACGACGCTGTCCGGCAGGACTGGGAGAATTGGAGTCCGTTCGTCAGGCCTGGCGGCGCCGTCGCGTTCCACGATAGTCGCCACGTCCCGGGTCGGAACGAGCCCCACCTCGGCCCGATCCGTCTGGCCAACGAACTCAGGCTGGTCCAGGGCGTGGGGTTCCGAGTTGCGGCAGAGGTCGACACTCTGACGGTGTTCACGAGGGATTGCGGACCCTGACGCAGGGTTCTGTTTCTCCGGTACTCCTCTCCAGTAGGCAGATGGCCCATGTCCATCAGTGTTCTCATCACGACCAAGGACCGAGAGGGGTTCCTGGAGTTTGTCCTAGGCAGGTTGGCGCCGCAGTTCCGTCCAGGGGACGAGCTCGTGGTCGTGGATGACGGCTCCGCACGCCCTCTCAGCACCCCGCAACTGCAGGCCTGGATCGGTACGGGGACCCCGATCTGCCTGCTGCGCAACGACGAGAGCCGTGGGTACAAGCGGGCACGCAATCAGGGACTTGCGGCGGCACATGGCGAGTTCGTGCTCCAACTTGACGATGACTCATGGCCGGTGGGAGACCAAGCTTTCGATAGGATCGAGCAGGCGATGGCCGAGAGTCCTGAGGCTGGCGCGCTTTCGTTCCCTGTTCACGAGCACTGGGCGGGTGGCCCGGGCGGTGTCGGCTCGATCTACCCCAGGCACCGGCTACCCGATGGGATCCAGGATTTCGCCTTCATCGGGTGTGCGGTAGCGTTGCGGCGCGTTGTCGTTCTGCGGGCCGGAGGATACCCGGAGTACGGCGCCTACGGCGGAGAGGAAGAGGCCCTGGGCCTGCGCTTGCTACGCCTGGGTTACATCATTGCGGTATGCCATGCGATCCGCGTGATCCACGGCCACGAGGCGCTGAGCGTGCGGCCTGCGTACAAGTCCACGCGCCAGACTTCCGTACTCATCGAGCTCGCGGCAAACCGCCTCTGCTGCTACTCCGAGAACCTGCCTTCCTTGGTTGCTCGTGTTCTCGGCGGCATCGAATATGGTCGGGTACTCAAGGTAGGGGGAGTGGCAACCTGTAGAGCGCTCAGAGTAGCTGTCAAGCAGAGGAAGCCGCTGCAGAGGCCCGGCTTCCGCCTGTCCTGGCGGAACGTGCTTCGGTGGCTGGTTGTCCGGGCGCACATTTGGTGGGTACTGAGACGATCCCCTCGGAGTGGGGGGGCCAGTGCGGCGGATGCAGTATGATCAGATGGCTGCAACAGGCCTACCGCTGGGCCGTGCCGGCGAGGTGGCGTACTACGTGGGTCCTCCGCGTGTGCAAGCGCCTTCTCTACCGTGTGTTGCCCCATGACGTAGCGTACAGCAAGGACTTCTTCATCGAAGTCATGGATGGCCCGGCCAGCAGCAGCGCGCCGACGATGGCTCAGTCCATCGTCGACGAACTGCACCCGCACAGCGTGATCGACGTTGGCTGTGGCTCGGGGGCGTTGCTGGCCGCGCTGCGAGACTTGGGCGTCCGCGTCCATGGCTTCGAGAAGGCCAAGGGCGGCCTTGCGATGTGTGCCGAGCGTGGCCTGGACGTGACGGCCATTGATCTCGCCACCGGCCGTTTCCCACCCGGTACCGCAGCTGATGTCGCGGTCTGCTTTGAGGTCGCGGAGCACATCCCGGCTCGCTTCGCGTCCCATCTCGTCTCATCGCTGACGGGGGTAGCACCGGTCGTCCTCTTTTCGGCCGCGCCGCCAGGCCAGGGGGGTACCGACCACGTCAACGAGCAGCCAGCGTGCTACTGGGCCGATCTGTTCTCGGAAAAGGGGTACTCCCAGGACCGTCGCCTGCAGGAGTCTCTCGTCCGGCAGTGGCGAGCCAGCGCCAACGTGGCAGACTGGTATACTGCCAACCTACTGGTCTTCCGGGTGGTCCGGGAATAAGAGTTCGAGCTTATCCGGGGTTCCGTAGGCGCTCTGCTTGCCGCTATGCGCTGGCGAGGCGGCAAGATAGCGGGGAAACATGAGACGCATCCTGGTCACCGGGGGCGCGGGCTACATCGGCAGCCACACCTGCAAGGCGTTGGCCGCCGCTGGGATGGGCCTCAAGGCCCGCGAAGCCTATGACGACTTGAACCTCTCCATCGTTATCCCCACGTACGGTCGGGATGAGGTCCTTTGCGAGACCCTGCGGCATCTGCTGGCGCTGTCGGCGCCAGCCGCTGAGATCGTGGTCGTGGATCAGACTACGGACCACGGGCCGCCGACCTCTGACTACCTCGCGCAGCAGCACGCGGCGGGCGGCATCCGCTGGCTCCGGCAGGCGCCGCCGGGAACGGTCGGCGCCATGAACCGCGGGCTGCTCGAGGCTCGAGGTGAACTGGTCCTTTTCCTGGATGACGACATTATTCCTGGCGCGGAGTTGGTAGCGGCGCAGCGCCGGGCGCACGCCGAACACCCCGAAGCCTGGGCCGTGGTGGGGCGAGTGTTGCAGCCGGAGGATTGGGATCTGCCCACGGGAGGCAAGGAGGATACGGAAGGGCGTGGGTTGCCCACGAATGACATGAAGGCGCCCAAGTCCGCAGGGAACGCGTTTCGCGGAGAATCTGTCTCCGCGGTTTGCGTTCCACCCCCAGTCTGTCCCCATGGTGTCGATTCGTGCGCTTCGTGGGCACGTTCTCTCAGGCAGGACTTGGGGTTCGCCTTCAACGGGGAGGGTTCGGCCTGGGTGACGAATGTGATGGCGGGGAATCTGTGCGTGCGGCGGGAGCAAGCTCTGGCCGTCGGCGGCTTCGATGCCAACTTCACCCCGCCGGTGTCGTACCGATTCGAGACGGAGTTTGCCAAGCGTGTGATCGCCGCGGGCGGGCGGATCTGGTTCGAGCCGTCGGCGTCGATTCGGCATCTGCGCGCGGCGCGGGGAGGGACGCGTTCGCAGGGGAGCCACCTCAGCAGCGCCTCGCCGGTGCATGGCGTGGGCGACTACTACTACGCCTTGCGCTGCGGCCGCGGATGGGAGCGCGCCGGGTACATCGCTCGGAGGCCTTTTCGCGAAGTCCGCACGCGGTTTCACTTGCGGCACCCGTGGTGGATTCCGCTGAAGCTGATCGGGGAGCTGCGGGCGCTTCTGTGGGCAGTGAGGCTGTATCGGCAAGGAGCAAGATTACTGCCCACGAATGACACGAATGGACACGAATGAGGAGGAGAGAGGGAGATGGAACTGCTGTTCAAGGAGGAAGCGTACCGGATCGTCGGGGCCGCCATGGAGGTCTACAACGAGAAGGGGTGCGGCTTTCTCGAAGGAGTGTACCAGGAGTGCTTCGAGATCGAACTTGGGATACGTGGCATCCCGTTTGCTGCCCAGCTCGAATTGCCCCTGACGTACAAGGGGAGAGCGCTGCGGCAGGTGTATCGCGCGGATGTTGTCTGTTTCGGTGAGATCATCGTCGAGATCAAGGCGGTGTGTGCCCTTGTGGATGAGCATCGTGCTCAGGTCTTGAACTACCTGAGTGCCACTGGCAAGCGCCTGGGGCTTCTGATCAACTTCGGACATCACCCTGGGCTAGAGTGGGAACGCCTCGTGCATTGACCTGATTCGTGTGTATTCGTGTCCTTCGTGGGCAGAGTTCCCCCTCGTGTTTCCCGTGTCCTTCGTGGGCAGAGTTCCCCCTCGTGTTTCCCGTGTCCTTCGTGGGCAGAGTTCCCCCTCGTGTTTCCCGTGTCATTCGTAGGCCGTCATGCCTTATCGCCTTGCCATTTTCGAAACGCATCCTATCCAGTACAAGGTCCCGTGGTTTCGGGCGCTGGCACGGCATCCCGACCTTGATCTGACGGTGTTTTACTGCCTGATTCCGGACGCTCGGCAGCAGGGGAAGGGCTTCGGAGTCGACTTCCAGTGGGACGTACCGCTGCTGGATGGCTATCGGTACGTCGTTCTCAAGAACGTCGCCAAGGAGCCCGGCGTTACCCACTTCCTGGGGTGCGATACCCCGTCTGTCTACGAGTTGATTGCGGGGCGCTGGCCCACTGAGTACGCCAAGGAGTCGGCAACCCGGGAAAGCGCGGACTACAAGACCGCAGACGGCAGGACGACGGACCACCCGCCCTCGACTTCCGCCGCCCCGCCCTCGAGTGTCGCGCTTCAGGCTGCGCGCTTCGACGCCGTCATCATCAACGGCTGGGTGGTGAAGAGCTGTGTGCAGGCGCTCTGGGCTTGTCGGCGGGCCGGGGTGCCAGCCATCCTCCGCTGTGAGGCCAACGATCTGCGGCCTCGAGTCTGGTGGAAGACGCTGATTCACCGAACCCTGCTGCGGCAGTTCTCCGGCTTTATCGCCATCGGCGCGTCCAATCGTCAGTTCTACGTCAAACGGGGGGTGCCGGCGGCGCGCATCGTGGATGGGTTCTACTGCGTGGAGAACGAGCGGTTTGCGCGGAGTTGCCCACGGAACACACGAGCCACGCTGAGGCGGGGATGGGGGATTCCCGAGGACGCGGTCTGTCTTCTGTTCTGCGGTAAGTTCGAGCCCAAGAAGCGGCCGCTGGACGTCCTGCGTGCCCTGGCGCGCTTGCGGGCTGACGGCGGTGCCGCCCCTGGCGAGGAGCGCCGCGCGGCACGAGCGCGACAGGCACGTTGGGTTGCGGCGATCTCGGGCGATAGCGGACCTCAGGTCTCGGCTTTCGTCCCTCCTCCCGGCCTTCACGCGCTGATGGTCGGCGACGGCGAGTTGCGCGCGGAATGTGAGGCTTACGTACAGGAGCACAGGCTGCCGGTGACGTTTGCGGGGTTCCTCAACCAGTCGGAGATGCCGAAGGCGTACGCCGTCGCAGATTGTCTGGTGCTGCCGTCAGACCACGGCGAAACCTGGGGGTTGGTGGTCAACGAGGCCATGGCCTGCGGCTTGCCGGCGCTGGTGAGCGATCGGGTGGGCTGCCATCCCGATCTGGTCTGCGTCGGCGAAACCGGGTATGTGTTTCCCTTTGGCGACGTGGGGGCGCTGGCCGATCGGTTGCGGGAGCTGGCCACCGCGCCGGAGCGGCTGCGGGCGCTGGGAGAAAGGGCGCGCGAGCGTATTCGGCGGTACAGCATCGAAGCGCTGGTGGAGGGGACGCTGGCCGCGCTGCGACAGGTGACACGGTCGTCATGCCGCGGCGGTGCGTTCAAAGCGTGAGTCAGGCCCGCCGCGTGGTTGAGGCGCTGACCAGGATTCTGCACGTGTCTGTCTCAGCCCACGGTTCGCAGTGCCGGTAGTTCCAAGCCCAGCGACCCTTCATGCCCATACAGACACTTCTCTTTGCCGCCTACGTCGCTGCCGCGACGCTGTTCGCCTTCACCAGTTGGCGGTCGGGGCCTTTTCTGATTGTGCTGGCGGCGGCCTTGCAGGACCCGATCCGCAAGACCACCCCGGGGACCCCGGCGTGGCTGATCCTGGGGGTGGCGCCGATCTTTGCCGCCTGGACCCTCGGTTTGGTGTCCCGGCATCCGGGCTGGTGGCAGGAGTTCCGCTGGCGCGAGCCGCGGTTAGCGCGGGCGATCGAGGTTTTTGCCGTGGGCCTCGTCATCCCCATTCTGGTCGACCTGCAGTACGGCGTCGGCGGCATCAAGCTCGTCATCATGGGCATGTTGCTTTATGGGGTGGCTATCGCCAACCTGGTTTTGGGCTTCTACTATGGCGCCGATCTCAACGTTGTGCGGCGGCTCTTCCGCTGGCATGTGCTGGTGACGGCGGCGATGGTGGTCGGGGTGGTGCTTGAGTACCGCGAGGTCTTTCCAGACTGGTACGCTTTGGGTACCCAGGCCATGGGTAACACCTGGATTCGGCATATCCCCGGCCGCCAGATCCGCATGATCGCCGGCTTCTACCGCAGCCCGGATATCATGGGCTGGCATGCGACCACTGCGGCCCTGCTGGCCATGCTGCTGGCGCTGACGTCGCGGACCGTCGCCGCACGGGCGCTCTGGCTGTGCCTTTCCGGGTGGTCGCTGCTTGGAACCTTCCTGTGCGGGCGCCGGAAGTTCTTCTACATGATTCCGCTTTTTCTGCTGGCCATGACCTGGCTCAGCCTGCGGCGGCGCGCCTCGGGAATGCCCAAGTTTGCCGCGCTGGGGGTGGTGAGCATGGTGCTGTTTCTGGGGATCTACACTGCCGTAGGACCCTATGAGGACGTCGCGGTGTATTACTTCGCCACGGTTGGGGACACGGTACGGCGCGCCCAGGACTTTGGCATCGGGGAAATCCTCGATACGTTCCAGCAATTCGGGTATCTGGGTCAGGGCCTCGGCGCTGCGGCTACCGGCGCGCATCACCTCGAGGCGGCAGATGACCGCCCGCGCACCTGGCAGGAGGGAGGGCTTGGTCGGCTGGCCGTCGAGTTGGGGCTGCCTGGACTGCTGTGCGCCTTCTGGCTTGCCTACGTCCTGCTGCGGCGTCTGCATGCTCAGGCCCGCGACCCTGGGGCGGCAAGGGACTCAGCCGGCGACCTGTACATGGGCGTCTATGCGCTCATTCTGGCCAACGGCACCAGCTTCGTTATCTCCGGGCAGATCTTTGGTGAGCCCTTTGTGGGTTTCTTTTTCTCTCTGCTGCTGGGGGTTGCTCTGGCGAGCACCCCGCCAGGCGCGCCGGCGTTCGCGCCCGTGGTGTTGCCGCGGCGTCCCGGCGCCGTCGGAGGTCGGCTGATGGGGCGCCCGTAGCCCCTTCGCGCCGACCCTGTGGGCAGGTGTGATTCATGGGTCCGTTTCGCCTTACCCTCCTCAGCACGGCTGCCGTGGACCGCCCCGGCAGCATGCGGCGCTATGCCGAGTTGGTGCAGGAGGCACTGCGGACTCTGCCCGAGGGCGTCCGTCCCGTCGTAACGCTCGTTTCCCTCGCTTCACCGCAGCCCTCGTTCCCCGCGCTGGCTGGCCTTTCCTCTCGCCTGGCCAACTGGCTGCACCATGCGGTCTGCGCGGCACGGGTCCGCGGTGCCACGCAGCGGACGCATCCCGATCTCGTGCATGTGCTGGACGCCAGCCATGCCTATGTGGTGAACGCGCTGCCACGGCGACTGCCCGTCGTGGCCACTGTGCATGATCTCATCCCTCTGCTGACGGCGCGCGGGGAATTGCCGGGGCCGCAGCCGTCGGTCGGGGCACGGTGTCTATGGAGGCTGTCTCTCAGAGGGATGGCGCGCTGTCGGGGCCTCCTGGCCGATAGTGACAGCACGCGCCGGGACCTGGCGCGGCTGTCGTGCCTGGACTCCGGCCGCATCGGCGTGGTCGGTAACGCCATCGGCGCGCCTGAGGTGTGGCGTCGGGCGCCGACCGGGGAAGTTCACTGCCCTGTCCCCTTCATTTTCCACCTCGGTCATAACGCGGCCTACAAGAACCGCGAGGGCGTATTGCGGGTGGCGGCGCTGGTCTTGCGGGAGTGTCCCATCCGACTGGTGCTGGCTGGGCCGCCGCCGACCGCGGCGTTGCGTCGGCTCGCCGCGGAACTCGCGCTGGAGGCAGCCATCGACTGGCGCTGCGAGGTCAGCGACGCGGAGCTTCAGGCACTCTACCGCTCGGCGGCGGTGTTTCTCTTTCCCAGCCTCTACGAGGGCTTCGGCTGGCCGCCGCTCGAGGCGATGGCGTGCGGCTGTCCCGTGGTCTGCTCGAATACGGCCTCGCTGCCGGAGGTGGTCGGTGCTGCGGCCTTGCTTGCCGGTCCCGCCGACCACGCGGCCATGGCCCGGCACTGTCTCGACCTGCTCACGCAGCCGGCGGTGCGGGCGGAGTGGGTCAGGCGAGGGCACGAGAACACCAAGCGCTTCACCCAGGAGCGTTTTGCGACAGAACTGCTGGACGCCTACCGCAGGGCGCGGAAAACCAGGTGACCGCTCGGCGGCGGGCGGCTGTGAGGTGGGCGCCATATGCTGGTCCTTCTCAACCTGCTTTCCACCACCAACGCCAGCGGTCGCAGCGTGCTGGTTGGGCATCTGTCGCGTTTGCTGGCGTGGGCTGGTGAGGCGCATGAGTTCGTCGGGCTTTGCCATGCGGGCAACCGCGACCTGCGGGAGATTCTGCCGCGGGGCATTCGCTGGATCGAGTGTCCCGCCTGGACCGGGCGCTGGTTTGGGCGGGCGGTCTGGGAACGCACGCGGCTGGGGGGCGTGGTGCGGCGGATCGGGGCAGACGTGCTGTTCATGGCGTCGGGCACGGTGGTCGAGACGTGCCGCATCCCGCAGGTGTCGCTGGCCATGAACCCGTGGTGTCTGGTGCCCGCGGCCTGGACCTCCCGGCGCGACTGGGCCAAGGCCTGGCTGCAACGCCGGGCCTACCGCAGCGCCGTGCGCCGCGCCGCGCTGATGGTCTATCTGTCGCGCTATCTGCGAGATGCCTACGTCGCCAACGCCGGTGGCGCCGAGAGGGATTACGTGATCGCCCCGGCGGGTCTCAACGACGACGTGCTCACGGCTTGTGGCCAGCCGGGCGCTCGCGACGGTCATCGGCCCCTCCGCATCGTCTGCGTCTCGCTGATGGCGCCACACAAGGGCGTCGAAACGGTCCTGGAGGCGCTGGCCTTGCTGCGCGGGCGCTACGCCCTGCCGGCAGAGCTGCACCTGGTCGGCGGCTGGCCGGCTCCCGCCTACGCGCAATCCATGCGGGCTTTGAGTCGCCGACTGGGACTGGAGGCCGCGGTCCACATTCATGGCTTCGTCTCGCGGCAAACGCTCTTTGACCACTACGCTCAAGCCAGCGCGTTCTGTCTGATGAGCCGGTGTGAATCGTTCGGCATCCCCGCGGTCGAGGCACAGTGTTTCGGCACCCCAGTGGTCAGCTCGAACGGTTGCGCGATTCCCGAGGTCTGCGGCGCGGGCGGCATCTACCCTGCTCCCGCTGACCGCGAGGGCACCGCTGCCGCCCTGGCGCGGCTGCTGACCGATCCGGTTGAGTGGAGCCGTTACTCCCAGGCCGCCATCGCCAATGCCGCCAGGTATACCTACGACCTGACCGCGAAACCGCTGCTGAAGGTGCTGGAGATAGGCGCTCGGACTCCCAAGAGCTAAGAGCGCGGTCCGTGCCATTTGTGGGCTCGCCCACCGTCCCACCGTCTTGTAGGGTCACACCACCTGGAGTCTACCGCATGCGTTCCCACAGTGCTCCGCTGCGTCAAGTCAATGCCGTTGCACCCATCCGCATCTGTGATAACGGTGGCTGGACGGACACCTGGTTTGCCGGGCACGGCAAGGTCTTCAACATCGCGGTGTACCCCTATGTCGAGGTGCAGATGCGGGTGTTGCCGCGAAAAGGGGAGCACGAACGTTTCACCATCCACGCCGAGAACTACGGCGAGCGCTACCAATTGGCCGACCCCAAGGGGGTCTATGACAAGCATCCGCTGCTTGAGGCGGCCTTGGACTACATGCACATTCCCGAGGAGTTCAGCCTTGATCTGGCCATCTACAGCGAGGCGCCGGGCGGCTGCTCGACGGGGACCTCCGCCGCCGTGAGCGTGGCCCTCGTCGGCGCCCTGGATACCTTGACCCCAGGTCGGATGACGCCGCACGAGGTGGCCGCGGCGGCTCATCGCATCGAGACGGAGCTGCTCAAGCAGGAATGCGGTATCCAGGACCAGTTGGCCAGCGCCTATGGCGGCATTTGCTTCATCGACATGCATCAGTTTCCGCATGCGTCGGTGAGCCGCATCGAAGTCCCGGACGTGGTCAAGTGGGAACTGGAGAGTCGGCTGTTGCTGCTCTACACGGGCCAGGCGCATAGCTCCTCGGAGGTGCATCGCAAGGTGATTCGTGAGCTCGAGGACGCGGGCCCTACCTGTCCGAAGCTCACGCCATTGCGTCAGGCGGCGGAGCGCTCCCGCGATGCGCTGTATGCCGGGGACCTGAACGCGCTCGGCCAGGCCATGATTGCCAACACTGAGGCGCAAGGTAACCTGAATGCCAGCCTCATCGGCCCGGCACATCAGGAGATCATTGCCATCGCACGCAAGCACGGCGCGGTGGGCTGGAAGGTCAATGGCGCCGGCGGCAATGGCGGCTCAGTGGCCATTCTGACCAGCCCCGATCATAGCACCAAACGCGCCACCATCCGCGACATCGAAGCCGCCAACTCCAAATACCGCACAATTCCCATCCAGCTTGCCGATCACGGCTTGCGCGTCTGGGAATCGCGGTTAGCGTGAGCGTTCCTGGCGCCCTCGAGATGCCCACGGGGGACACCCGAAGTACAGCGGGGCTTCAGCGCAGTGGGGTGGCTGGCGAGCGTCGGTCACGATCCTGGAGACCAGGTCGAACGTAGCGCGCCCGGAGGCGTTTTTCGGGTGGGTTTCACAGCCCAGGATTTCCATGGCCAAACTCTCGATCGAGCAGAATCGCCAGGAGCGCAAGTACTCGCGCCGGGAGCAGGTGCTGCGCCTGCTTTGGGGGCTGGTGGGCTGGCCCTTGTTTCGCTTGAGCCCGCGACCGTGTTTTGGCTGGCGGCGCTTCGTTCTGCGGCGCTTCGGGGCGCGGGTTGGTCGGCAGGTGCATATCTATCCATCGGTCGAGATCTACTTTCCCTGGAACCTGACCATCGGCGGCTGGTCGGCGCTGGGGGAGGGCGTGCGGGTGTACAATCTCGGGCCGGTAACCATCGGCTCTCGCGTGACCATCTCGCAGCGGGCCCATCTCTGCGCCGGCACCCACGACTTCCGCGATCCGGCCATGCCGCTGCTCAAGCCGCCGATCACGATTGCCGACCAGGTCTGGGTCTGTGCGGAGGCTTTTGTGGGGCCCGGGGTGACGGTCGGTGAGGGTGCGGTGGTGGGCGCGCGGGCGGTGGTGGTGAAGGATGTCGCTCCGTGGACGATTATGGCAGGTAATCCGGCCCGTGAGATCGGCAAGAGAGGAATGAGGGATGAACGTTGAGACGTCCGACCCAGCCCCACCCGTATTCTTTTCCATCGTCATTCCGGCCCACAATGAAGAGGGATGCATCGGGCCGACGCTGGATGCCATTCTGGCGCGGTTTCGAGAGGAGAGCATCGAGGACTTCGAGATTGTGGTGGTGAATGATAACAGTCGGGATCGCACCGAGGCCATCCTGCGGGAATACGCCGGGAACTTTCCGCAGGTGCGCTATGTGAACAACGCTCCGCCCAATGGCTTTGGGTTTGCCGTTCGCCGCGGCCTGGAGGAGTTCAAGGGCGACGCGGTTGCCATCGTCATGGCAGACCTCTCGGATTCGCCTGCCGACATCGTGACCTACTACCGGCGCCTGAAAGCGGGCGCCGAATGTGTCTTCGGATCGCGCTTCATCCGCGGCGCCAAGGTTGCCGACTATCCGTGGCTGAAGCTCGTCGTCAACCGGCTGGCGAATGTGTTTGTCAAGTGGCTCTTCTGGCTCGATCACAACGACATCACCAACGCCTTCAAAGCCTACCGCCGGGAGGTCATCGAGGGCATCCAGCCCTTGCTTTCGCATCACTTCAACCTGACCGTTGAGATGCCGCTGAAGGCGATGGTGCGCGGGTACAGTTACGAACGGGTCCCGATCTCGTGGACCAATCGCGCCGCCGGGGAATCCAAGCTGCGCATGAAGGAGATGGGCAGTCGCTATCTTTTCATCGTGCTCTACGTATGGCTGGAGAAGAAGCTATCACGCGGGGACTACCACCGGGGTCGATGCCGCCGAACGTCCGCGTGATATCGGTCGGGTCTGAGCCGCGTAGCAGTATGTCCATGATGAATGTGAAATGTGCTCGCAGACTGTATACGGAGGCAGGCAATCATGACTAAACCACGCCGGATCGTGGTCACGGGATCTTCGGGTCTGATCGGGTCCGAAGTCTGTACGCACTTTGCCCAGTCGGGATGGGTTGTGCATGGCGTTGACAACAATCAGCGTGCCGCCTTTTTCGGGGCCCAGGGTGATACGCGCTGGAACCAGCGTCGATTGGAGTCGTCTCTGGTCGGCTTCGTGCATCACGAGCTTGACATCCGGGACCGGGAAGGGGTCCTGCGCCTGCTGGCCGAGGTGAAGCCGGAGGCGCTTGTCCACACCGCCGCACAGCCCAGTCACGACCGTGCTGCGGCGATTCCTTTCGACGACTTCGACACCAATGCGGTGGGCACGCTGAACCTGCTCGAGGCGGCCCGGCGCTCCTGTCCGGAAGCGCCGTTCGTGCACATGTCCACCAACAAAGTCTACGGTGACCGGCCCAACACCATCCGGCTGAAAGAGTTGGCTACGCGCTGGGACTTCGACGATCCGGCCTACGCCGAGGGGATCCCCGAAAGCTTCTCCATCGACCAGTCGAAACACTCTCTGTTCGGCGCTTCAAAAGTAGCCGGCGACGTCATGGTTCAGGAGTACGGGCGTTACTTTGGCATGCCCACGTGCTGCCTGCGGGGGGGCTGTCTCACGGGGCCGAATCATGCCGGCGTCGAGCTGCACGGATTCCTCAGCTTCCTGGTCAAGTGCAATCTGGAGGGGCGGAAGTACACCGTTTTCGGCTACAAGGGTAAGCAGGTTCGTGACAACATCCACAGCGCCGACGTGGCGCGTTTCATCGCCGCGTTCGTCGCCTCACCCCGGGTTGCGGAAGTCTACAACATTGGCGGCGGCAAGCAGAACGCCTGTTCCATCATCGAGGCCTTCGAGCTGGTTCGGGAGTGCTCTGGCAAGGCCCAGGTCTTCGACTACGTGGAAGAGAACCGGATCGGTGACCACATCTGCTACTACAGCGATCTGCGCCGGATGCGAGACCATTACCCGCAATGGGACCTCACGGTGAGCCTCCCCGAGATCGTGCGGCAGATTGTGACGTCCTGGCAGAACCGCGCCTTGGCGTCTTGAGGAAAGAGACACTATGCGTATCCTCATTACCGGGGTCTGCGGCTTCGTCGGCTCGACGCTGGCTCGCGCGCTGCGCCAGTCCCGCCCCGGCTGGCAGGTGTTGGGTCTGGACAACCTCAGTCGGCCCGGCAGTTGGATCAACCACGCATCCCTGCGCGAGATGGGCGTGGCGATCACGCATGGCGACATCCGCAACGCCTCCGATGTCGACGCCCTGGCTGCTGCGGATTGGGTCATTGATGCCGCCGCTATCCCCAGCGTTCTGGCGGGCATCGATGGGAAGACCAGTTCCAGGCAGTTGGTCGAGCATAACCTTCAGGGAACGGTGAACCTCCTCGAGTACTGTCGCCGGCATGGCAGCGGCCTGGTTCTGCTGTCCACCAGTCGGGTGTACTCCATACCGGGTCTGACCGCCTTGAAATTGGCGGTTCAGGATGACGCTTTCCGCCCGCTGCCCGAGCAATGCTTTCCCCCGGGGATCTCGGTTCGCGGAGTCTCAGAGTCCTACTCAACCGCGACCCCGGTTTCCCTCTATGGCAGCACGAAGATCGCCTCGGAATGTCTGGCCATGGAATATGGCAGCACCTACAACTTCCCCGTCTGGATCAACCGCTGTGGCGTCATGGCGGGAGCCGGTCAGTTTGGCCATCCAGGTCAAGGGATCTTCGCCTTCTGGGTCCATGCCTTCCGCGAGAAGCGAGCGCTGCAGTACATCGGTTTCGGCGGCACGGGCCACCAAGTGCGCGATTGCCTGCACCCCCTGGATCTAGTGCCACTTCTGGAGCAGCAATTTGCCGAAGGCATGACCTCGGTAAAGCCGAGGTTGGTCAATCTCTCTGGTGGCGTCGAGAACTCGTGTTCCCTCCGGCAGTTGACCGCCTGGTGCGAGCGGCGGTTTGGGCCCGGCCTCGTCGCGGCTACGACCGAGCAGCGCCCCTACGATATTCCCTGGCTGGTGCTGGATGCGGCAAAGGCTCAGGAGGTCTGGAACTGGCGCCCCGCGCTGTCGCTGCACGCCATTCTTGACGACATCGCGGTCTTTGCCGAACGCCATCCGCAGTGGCTCTCGGTGTCGCTGGGCTGATCCTCCTGGCAGAGGCCTGAGCGCGGGCAAGCGTCAAGCGCGGAGTGTGAGGTCTGGGACGATCCCGCCCATTCCGTGTCTGCGGATTTCACGGGCGGCCAGTCTTTGGCCCAGGCTTATAGAGTCTCCTTTGTGGGTAACCCTCTCCCCATCTCCGTGGTGATTCCGGTCCGCAATGAGGCGGTGAACCTTGGCCGTTGTCTCGAGGCGTTGGGGCACGACTTCGCGGAGGTGCTGGTGGTCGACTCGCACAGCTCTGACGCGACCTGCGACCTCGCCGCCAGCCATGGGGCACGGGTGGTCCAGTTCGACTGGAACGGCGGCTTTCCCAAGAAGCGGAACTGGGTATTGGGGAACGTTGCACTGGCGGCAGACTGGGTACTGTTCCTGGATGCCGACGAGTTTGTGACGGACGAGTTCAAGGCGGAACTGGCCGGGGCGCTGCCCGGGGCGCTGGTCGCCGGGTTCTGGCTGGCGTACCGCAACTCATTCATGGGGCGCTGGCTGCGGTTTGGGGACCGGTTTTCGAAGTTGGCCCTCATCCGCAAAGGCGCCGGGGAGTACGAGCGGATCGAAGATCAGGGCTGGAGCGATCTGGACATGGAAGTGCATGAGCACCCGCTGCTCAATGGCCCCACCGGGCGCATCCACAGTCCCATCCTGCATCGCGACTTCAAGGGCATGGACGCCTACCGGCGTCGGCACGAGTCGTATGCGAATTGGGAAGCGCGGCGGTTTCTGGCTCTCCGGGGCGCTGGTTGGGCGCGGCTGACGTTCAGGCAAAGGCTGAAGTATCGCCTGCTGGACAGTCGGTTGCTCGGCCCCCTGTACTTCGTGGGCAGCTATGGGCTCAAGCTGGGGTTCCTGGACGGCGGAGCCGGACTGCGGTTCGCGTGGCACAAGCTGCGCTACTTCCTGCGGATCAAGGCCAGGATCGACGAACTCCGGAGAGCGTCTGCCCACGAAATGCACGAATGACCGCCACGCATGCGCATCCTTATCCTGAACCAGTTCTACCCGCCTGACGCGGCGCCAACGGGCCAGGTCGCCCACGACCTGGCCCGTTGTCTTGTGGCGCGGGGTCACGAGGTCACCGCCTTGGCGTCGCGCCGTAGCTACTTGGGAGAGGCGGAGTATCCGGCGCAAGACGTCCGCGATGGGGTTACGGTTCAGCGTCTGGCGGGGTTGTCCTTTGGAGCCAAGAGCCATGTGCGCAAGCTGTTGGCCTATGCCTGGTTCTATGCCTCTACCGCCGTGCGCCTGGCGCTTCTGCGACCGCGGCCGGAGGTGGTCGTGGCGCTGACCACGCCGCCCTACCTTGGGCTGCTGGTGCGGTGGGTAGGGTTGGTGCGGCGCTGGCGGCGGGTGCATTGGATCATGGACCTGTACCCGGACGTGATGGAGGCGCATGGCATGCTCGGCCACAATCCGGCCGGCCGGCTGGCGGCGTCTGCACTGCGCTGGCTGACGCGGCGCGAGCTGGCCGGCGCGGCGGCGGTGCTGACGCTGGGTCCGGATATGGCCGAACGCTGTCGGCCCTACGTGCGCCCAGGGACACGCCTCGAGTGGGTCCCGCTGTGGGCTGGGGAGGGTCTTTTTTCGGCTGACGAGGAGGCGGTGCGCAGCCTCCGGCGTGAGCGCGGATGGGATGGCGCGTTGGTGCTGCTGTATTCGGGCAACATGGGGCTTGGACACCGCTTTGGGGAATTCCTCGCCGCGGCGGCCGCCGACCCACAAGCTCTGACTTCCACGGCGGCCACGTCCGTGCGTTTTGTCTTTGCCGGCGCCGGCAAGCGTCGCGCCGAGATCGAGGCATTCGCCCGGGAGCACCCCGCCGCGTCCATCGAACTGCTGCCGTATGCGGGTCCGGAACAGCTTGCCGTGCATCTGCGCTCGGCGGATGTGCTTCTGGCCAGCCTGGAGCCAGCCTGGGCGGGATGCATGCTCCCGAGTAAATTGCAAGGCATGTTGGCTGCCGGTCGGCCGGTGATCTTTGTGGGCCCCCGCGAGTGCTCCCTGGCGCATTGGGTCGAGGCAGCGGGAGCGGGCTGGACCGTGGAAACGGGAGACCACTCGGCCCTGGCGGTCGCCCTGCAGGCCGCGCTGGATCCGCAGGAACGCCGCCGCCGTGGTCTCGCCGCCCAAGTTTATGCGCGGGCGCACTTCCGCACGGCTCCCAATGGGGCGCGTATCGCCGACCTGATCGAAACAGCCGAATGAGGGCGGTCGCCGCCCGCTCAAGCTCCCGTGCCGCCGCGCCGTGGGCTGAGTGAAAGTTCACGCTGCCTGTAGCCCGAACCCCTACCCGTATGACTCTCGGACAAGAACTACGATGTCTCGCCGCCTTGCTGGTGAGCTGGTTTGTGGTAAACCTGATCACGCTCGAACGCTCGCCGACGGTGTGGCGCGATGAGGTCATGTTCACCGAGCCGGCGGTTCGGTTCTTGCAGGGACACGGTTTTACGGCCACGTCATGGGAGGCGTCGCCGCAGTTGCCCGCGGTGTTCAATGGTCCGTTGTACAGCCTGCTGTTGATTCCCTGGCTGAAGCTCTGGGGGATCGGGCCGGTGGCGACGCGTTCGCTGGGGTTGGGGTTGGGTGGCCTGGCCTGTTTCTGGCTATGGCGCCTATGCCGTCGGCGCGGGCTGTTGCGGTCGCCGACCTGGCGGTTGGTGGGGGTCGCGGTCTTGCTCTGCGGTTTTAGCGTTGTCTGGGCTTGCCGTAACGGCCGTTACGACGCGCTGGGGATGCTTCTGCTCGTGCTGCTGGTGGGGCGCGTGGGGAGAGGGGATTCGCCGCCCGCTTTGCGGTCAGCCGCGGAGTCTCCGAGGGGGCGATTCCCGGCCTTCGCCTCCATGGGGACCGCGCTGCTGGCGGCATTACTGCCCTTTGCCGGGCTCTACTTGATCCCGTATGTCGTGCTGGTTGGGTTGGTGGGGTTCGCCTTGGGGGGACGGTCCTTCTGGCGGCAACTGCTGCCGCCGGCCTTGGGCCTGGCTCTCGGTTGTGGCCTGCTGGCGCTGCTGCACCTGGGGTTGGGGACGTGGGCGGCCACCGCGGCTTTTGTCACGGCGCAGACCGGTCCCTCGGTACTCGGTCGGTTGGGCCAGATTCCCGCGTCGTGGTGCGCGGACCCGAGCCTGCTGCCGCTGGCGCTATTTCTCGTGGGTGTCTTGTCTACCCGTGGGTTGGGGGGAAGCCCAGGTGTGGGAGAGACCGTAGGGTCGGCCCCGGCGGGTTGGCCGGGGCTGGGTCCCGGCGTGATCGGGCTGGCTGCGCTCGTGGGCGTCCCGGCCTGGATGACGCTGGCCGGAAAGTACGCATCCTACTATGGTTGGATGACCTTTGTCCCGGTGCTGGGCGGCGTGCTCTGCGTCATCGAGCAACTCTCGCCCCCGGGCGGCGACGGGGAGTCGGCCGCGGCATCTCTAGGGGCGCCGCCGTCGCGCTGGCTGCTTTGGACGGGCGCCATGGCGCTGGTTGCCGCCGCGACCGTGGGTCTGCCGCTGCGACTGCTGGCATGCGGCCTGGAGTGGCGCCAGCGCGACCACGCCGCGGTGGCGCAGTTCGTCCGGGCGCAGGTGCGCTCGGATGATGTGGTCGTCAGCGGCTTTGAAACCTATTACGCAGTCACCCAACACTGCCGACAGATGACGCTCCCATCGTGCCTTCGGGCGCGCGGCGGCGGCATTCCGCGCGAGGTCACGGCTTTGGTTGGCGGCGAGGAACTCGTGCGGGAACTTGGAGCGCTGGAGGTTAGCGGGTGGGTGCCGATGGCGTCCTACGAGTCACCCCGCTATAGTCTGCCGGTTCGTCTGGGTCGGGCGCGCTGGTACAGGCTAACCGTCTGGCGTCGGCAGGCGGAAGGCGCGGGTCCAGAAAACCGGAGTCGCGTGCCAGAGGCGTGACTTCGCCGTTTGCCTTCTCAGGGTCGCTTCGAGTTGGCCATGAACCGCTGGGGATTGGGATAGAACCGGCGGCAGCGTTCCGCCTGACGACGGGACCCCGGCCGCAGAAACGTACTGCCCGTTGGAGTTGGGTGTCTGGTGGCATGGCGGAGCAACTCCTACAGCTAACGGGGGTCCACGGTTTGGCCCCGCGGGTGCGGGCCCTGGCCGATTGGCTGCGCCTGTTGCGGCTGCCGCACTGGGCCAAGAATGCGATGGTCTTTCCGGCCGTACTCCTGGCTGGGCGTGCTGTCGATCCGCTGGCCTGGCGGCAGGCCGTCTGGGGGTTTGCGGTATTCTGCCTGGCGTCCAGCAGCGTCTACGTCGCGAACGATCTGTTTGACTGCCAGGCGGACCGGCTGCATCCCTCCAAACGCCGCCGCCCCCTGGCCGCCGGCCGTTGCGGCGCCAGGGTGGCCGTCTGGACCGCGGCGCTGCTGGCCTTGTCGGCGCTGGCGCTGGCGGTCTGGGCGCCGGCGCCGACGGCCGTCTGCGTCTTGGCGTATCTGGCCCTGAACCTGGCCTACAGTCTGCGCCTCAAGCACGTGCCGATCGTGGGCGGGTGCTGCATCGCGACCGGTTTTGCTCTGCGTCTTGTCGGCAGTCTTGGCGCGCCGGGGCTGGAGCTGCGGCAGTGGCTGCTTCTGGCGAGTGTCTTTCTGCTCTGCTTCAGTGTGGCCTTGGCGAAGCGGACGGCGGACTTGCGTCTGCTGACCGGGGGAATGCCGATGACCCCGGCGGGGTCTGGCTCGGATGGGTACACCGTGGACGCACTGCGGTGTCTGCTTCCGGCATCCATCGTCGCGACGATCTTGGTGTACGGCCTGTTCGTCTGGGTCGTCGGCCAGGGTGTGGGGTTGCCCTTGTTGACCCTGCTGCCCGTGGTTTTCAGCTTGCTGAGGCTTGCCCGCCTGTCGACCACAGGGGCCTATGCGGAGCAGATCGACCTGATGCGCTCCGATGGCCGCTTGCTGGCAGCCGTCTCGGTCTGGCTGGCTCTGTGGGGGTGGATCGGCATCACGGGGTGAGGGTGAAGGAATAAACCTGGAATCTGAGCACGGCGGCCGAGGTGGCGGGGTGGATGCGAGCGGACGCGGCCATGGGGCCGGGGTATGGCCTTCCACCCTCGGCAAGCACACCGCAGACACGGGAGTGACAGCGATGCGGATATTAGTTACTGGCGGCGCGGGGTTTGTCGGTTCGCACTTGGATGCCGAGTTGGTCTCCAGAGGGCACGAGGTACTGGTCCTGGACAACCTCAGCACGGGCCGTTACGAGAATATCGAGTTGCTCGAGCGCAGCGGCCAGGTGCGGCTGGTGGTGGACACCGTCAACGACCCGCAGATTGTGGACGAGTGCGTCAAGCAGTGCGACGCGGTTTTTCACCTGGCCTCGGCCGTCGGCGTGCGCCTGATCATCGAGCAACCGGTGCGCACCATCGAGAGCATCGTGGGCGGTACCGACGTGGTTCTGCGCTCGTGCGCCCGCTATCGGCGACCCTTCCTGCTGACCAGCACCAGCGAGGTCTACGGCAAAGGCTTGAAGGTGCCCTTCAGCGAGGACGACGACCGGGTCATGGGCGCCACGACCAAACGGCGCTGGAGCTATGCCTGCGCCAAGGCTCTCGACGAGTTTCTGGCCTTGGCGCACTGGTACGAATCCCGTCTGCCTGTGCGTATCGCGCGGCTGTTCAACACGGTTGGCCCGCGGCAGACCGGCCAGTACGGCATGGTCGTCCCGACCCTCGTGCGGCAGGCCTTGTGCGGCCAGCCGATCACGGTCTACGGCGACGGCCAGCAGAGTCGCTGTTTCGGGCATGTGTCGGACGTGGTACGCGGCTTGGCGGACCTGATGGAGTGCGAAGCGGCCAAGGGCCAGATCGTCAACCTCGGCAACGATGAGGAAATCACCATCCTCGCCCTGGCCCAGCGCATTCGGGAGCTGACCGGCGCCGCCTCCGAGGTGGTGCTGATCCCGTACGAAGAGGCCTACGGCGAGGGCTTCGACGACATGCGGCGCCGGGTCCCCGATCTGTCTCGTGCGAAGCGCCTGATCGGCTTCGAGCCCAAGTTGGGATTGGACCAGATTCTGCGCGCGGTCATCGACTATGAGACGTGCCGACTGGGGTCGCGGTAGAGCGCCGAGGCGAGAAGTCTGGGCGCGGTGCGGAGGGGACTGGCTGTGATAGCGAAGCCTTGTCAGCTGGTATTGTCGTTGCCGCAGGCGTGCGCCTCACGCTTTGCGGCTTTGGACTTTCGAGTGCCGCCGGGCACGGTGGTTACCCATGACCCGCCGGCGACGCCGCTGGGGTCCGGCGGCGGTATGGTCCACGCCTTGGCGACCGCCTGGAAGGAAGCCGAGGAAGCGGACTTCCCGACCTGGCTGGAGCGCGGCGTTCGCGTGGTGGTGCATGCCGGCGGGGAGAGTCGGCGCACGCCAGCCTACGCGGCCGAAGGCAAGGCGTTCACCCCCATACCCGTCCTGCGCTGGTCGTTCGGTCAGCGGCTTGATCAGACGCTGCTGGATCTGCAGTGGCCGTTCCTCGAGGCCGCCGTGGAGGCGGCTGCCGCTGGGACCGCGGCGGCGGTGTGCAGCGGTGACGTGCTGTTGCGCGGCACTCTGCCGGCCCGGCTTCCGGAGGCGGACGTGGTCTGTCTCGGGATGTGGGCCGGGCCTGAAGCCGCGTCGCGCCACGGCGTGTTCTTCTGTGACCGGGCCTCTCCCGAACGGCTGCTGTGCATGTTGCAGAAGCCGTCGCCGGCCGAGATCAAGGCACTGTCTCAGGAGGCGCTTTTCATGGTGGATACCGGGCTGTGGTTGTTCAGCGCCCGGGCCGTGCAGGACCTGATGCGTGCCTGCGGTTGGACCGGGGACGCTTTCGGGGGCAGTGCGCCCACGGCATTGGACCTGTACGGCGGCGTCGGCTTGTCCTTGGGCGTATCGCCGCGGGTTCCGCACCCCGTGTGGAGCCGTTGGACGTGTGCGGTCGTGCCGGTCGGGGACGGCGGTTTCTATCATTTCGGGACCAGTCGGGAGCTGGTGGAGACCACGCTTCGTCTCCAGAATGCCCGACTGGACCAGCGGCACTTTGGCCGGGGCGTTCCGGAGCACCCGGCCACGTTCATTCAGAATGCCCAGGTCGGGGTTGGACTGTGCGCCGCAAACCACACCGTCTGGATTGAGAACTCCTTCGTTCCGGCTGGCTGGACGCTGACGCATGGGCATGTCCTCACCGGCATTCCCGAGAACTCCTGGGGGCTGCGCCTGCCGGCAGGCGTGTGTCTGGATATGGTGCCTGTGGGTGACGCTGCTTGGGCGGTACGCTTCTATGGTCTTGACGACGCCTTTCGCGGGGCCTTGGCGGAGCTGGGAACCACCTGGCTCGGGAAGTCGGCACAAGAGTGGTTCCGCAGACGTGGGTTGACCCTCGCGGACTGCGGCCTCGACGGCGGTGCGGACATACAGCGCGCGGCCCTGTTCCCGGTTCTCTCCAGCGAGCGACTGCACGGCGGGTTCGTGCAATGGCTGCTGGGCGAATCTGAGGAGCCGCGGGATTCGGCTTGTGCGGCCGCCGCGCTGATCAACCGGCCGGTGACGGGGGGCGCGTCGTGCCCGTCAGACAGTCCGGGAGGCCGTGTGCCGGCGGAGGACTACGCCGAGGTCTACCGCACCGCCGAGCGCTGGTCAGCCTCGGACCTGGCCACGGCCGCTGACCTGCCCCGGCGTGGCCGACAGCGTGAGGTTCTGCGGCAGCAGGCCATGGCTTGCCTGGCCGCCAGCCCGCTGCGCTCCGTGTTTCTGCGGACAGATCTTGGCGCGGCGGCAACGACGTTTGCTCGCCAGGGACTGCCGCTGCCGCTGGCGGAGCGTGTCAGCAGCCCCCTGGACGCGCTGCATCTGCATATGTTTCGCGCGGCGGTACGGCGCCATCAAGGCAAGGCGGAGTGGCTCACGGACGAGAGCGCGGCCTTCGCCTCGCTGCGTCAGGCCTTGGTGTCGCCCGGCGAGCTGGTGCCTGCGGCGCCGCAGCGGCGCCTGCTGGCCGACCAGATCATCTGGGGACGTTCCCCGGTCCGGGTTGACCTGGCGGGCGGCTGGACCGACACGCCGCCCTACTGTCTCGTGCATGGCGCTCGCGTCGTGAACCTCGCGATCGAACTCAACGGGCAGCCGCCCATACAGGTTTTCGGACGGTGTTCGGATGAGCCCGGCATTGTGGTCCGCAGCATCGACCTGGGCCAGCAACTGCACCTCTGCACCTACGACGACCTACGCTGTTTTGCCGAGGTCGGCGGCGCCTTCTCTATTCCGCGGGCGGCCTTGGCCTTGGCGGGGTTTCTGCCCGAGTTTGCCGCCCGTCCCGCCGATACGCTGCGCCAGGCTCTCGAGCGTTTTGGTGGCGGTATTGAGCTGACCCTGCTGGCGGCCGTTCCCAAGGGCTCCGGTCTAGGCACCAGCAGCATCCTGGCCGCTACGGTTCTAGGGACGCTGAATGATCTGTGTGGGCTCGGTTGGCACCGTGAGGAGATCATCCGTAGGACTCTTTGCCTGGAACAGATGCTCACCACCGGGGGCGGCTGGCAGGATCAGGCCGGAGGGGTATGGCCCGGGTTGAAGCTCCTGGAAAGCGGTCCTGGATCGCCGCAGGTCATCCAGGTGCGTTGGCTCCCCGATGCGTTGCTGCGGCAGCACGTCAATCGCACCGTGCTCCTGTACTATACCGGCATCACGCGGGTGGCCAAAGACATCCTGCAAGAGGTCGTCCGCGGGATGTTCCTCAACTCGGCGGGGACGTTGCGGCTTCTGGCGCAGATTGGGGAGCATGCGCAGCGGGCCGCCGATGCGGTTCAGCGCCAGGATCTGGCGGACCTGGGGGCGGTGCTCCGCCGCAGTTGGAACCTCAACTGTGCTATTGATGCGGGCACGAACCCGGCCGTGATTCGCGAGCTGTTGGGGCGCGTCGAGCGTTGGCTTGAGGGAGCCAAACTCCTGGGCGCGGGTGGTGGCGGGTACCTGCTCATGGTGGCTCGGGATCCCGACGCGGCGGCCTGCATTCGGCAGGAGTTCACGCTCAGGCCGCCTCATCCTGCGGCGCGCTTTGTCGAGATGACGCTGTCGGACGTGGGGCTGCAAGTCACCCGCAGTTGAGTCGGCCGCTCCACGGTCTCGACGCAGGGCAGGGTTCGGCACCCTCGGGCTGGACCACGCCTGCGGTTGGCAGCGGAGAAAAAGAAGCCATTGGCTTCTCCTGTGGCGATCATCAGTTCGGGCGCAGATCAGTTCCGTAGGGGTTCGCTTGTCTGAGAACTGCAGAGGGTCGAGGGCCTGCCCGCCGTGGTGGGTCGAGAGACAAGTGTCCGAGTCCCCCCCCCGTCAATTCGATCCCAATTTCAATCTCGATCCGCCATCCCACCGCTACGGTTTCGCGGCGGCACCACCAGCTGCGGAAGTCGCGGGTTCGCCTCTTCCTCGTCAGCCCCGAAGGGGCGCCATCCCTCCGCCCAGGGCAGCGCCCTGGGTACCGGGCATACCCCAGAGTCTCAGCCCCGAAGGGGCGCCATACCTGGCCGCGCGGTGCCCATGGACTGTCGGTATGC
>CAILKC010000129.1 GCA_903834675.1 uncultured Victivallales bacterium
CCGACGCGACCAACTACAGAACCGCCACGGGCAGCGCCAGCGTCACGGTGACGGTCAACTCGGCCAACCGCTCGCCAACGCAGAGTGGCCCGTGGAGCGACCCGGCGACCTGGGGGGGCACGCTACCCGTCGCCGGGGACGATGTGCTCATTCCCGTCAGCCTCGTCGTGACCTTGGACGCTGACTCTCCCGCAGTCCGCAACCTGACGATTGAGGGCACCCTCACGCTCGGCAACAGCACCCTCACGCTCAGCGGTGATTTCACCAACACCGGCACCCTCACTCCCGGCACCGGCACCGTCGCCCTCACCGGCAGCGGCGACCAGACCCTGTCCGCCACCGCGCCCGGCGCCCTCACCTTCGACAACCTGACCCTGAACAAGGATCCGAAGACGGCCACGGTAACCGCTGCCAGTAACCTGACGGTGACCCACATGCTGACGGTCACCTCAGGAAAACTCGCCAGCGCCAGCGATTACGCCGACATCCTCATCGCCGCCGCCGGCGAACTGGCACTGACCGGCGACATCACCGTCAGCGGTGACCTGGAGATCCAGGGCAGCGGTACTCTGGCCACCGCCGGTTACGGCATCACCTTCGACGGCGGCGTCGCGCAGAACCTGACCCTGGCGACGTGGACCGCGTTCGATGACCTGACCGTGACCACCGGCACCACCCTGATCGAGACGGAGACGGCCGACAACGCCTATGTCTGGGGCACGCTGAGCAATGCTGGCGTCATCCGCAAGACCCAGCCCGTGACCGCCACCGGCGAGCAGTTCTTCGGCCTGGCCGGGTTGATGTGGGTGGGCGGGGTTGCGGACGGGGCCTGGGACTGGCTCTCGATCGACGTGACCGACCGCGCCGGCGCCGACGCCGACCCGCTCACCGCGATTCAGGTGGACTGCATGTACGCCAATCACCCGCAGGCGCCAGGCGCCAATACGACCTCTCTCTACTGGACGGTCACGCCGACGGGCAGCAATTTCACCGCCACCGTCATCCTGCCGCACGACGGCCTGACCGACCCGCAGGCCTGCCGCTACCGGAGCTCGGCCTGGGACTGGGCGCGCAGCGCCTTCGACACTCTGACGGTCACGCGGACGGGCCTCACCGCCTTCGGCGACTTTGCGGTCTACAACGACCCGCATCTGTCAACCAGCACGGCGCTGGCCTCCTCGCTCAATCCCTCGACCTACGGGGCGAGCGTGACCTTCACCGCCACGGTCTCGCCCGCCGCCGCCACCGGCACGGTCACCTTCAAGGATGGTGCCACCACCCTCGGCACCGGCGACCTGAGCGGCGGCACGGCGACCACTACCACCAGCGCCCTGAGCCTGGGCGACCACAGCATCACCGCAGTGTACGGCGGGGATAGCGGCTACGCCACCAGCACCTCCAGCGCGATCACGCAGACGGTCAACAAGGCCACCCCGAGCGTGACCACCTGGCCCACGGCCAGCGCGATCACCTACGGTCAGACCCTGGCCTCATCCACCCTGACCGGCGGCACTGCTTCCGTAGACGGCAGCTTCGCCTGGACCACGCCGGCCACCGCGCCCGGCGCGGGCACGGCCTCGCAGGGTGTCACCTTCACGCCCACCGACGCGACCAACTACACCACCGCCACGGGCAGCGCCAGCGTGACCGTCAACAAAGCCACCCCGAGCGTAACCACCTGGCCCACGGCCACGGAGATCACCTACGGCCAGACCCTGGCCAGTTCCACCCTCAGCGGCGGCTCGGCCGCCGTGGACGGCAGCTTCGCCTGGACCACCTCCGCCACCGCGCCCAACGCGGGCACGGCTTCGCAGAGTGTGACCTTTACGCCCACCGACACCGCCAACTACACCACCGCCACGGGCAGCGCCAGCGTGACCGTCAACGCGGAGTTGTCGTCCACGCCCGAGGAGGGCTGGGTTGTCAACGGCCAGGTCCTCGCCATCGCCCGCACGGCGGATACCACCTACCTGGGCGGCGCTTTCACCATGATCGGCCCCAACCGCCCCTATGGCGTGCCTCTGGACACGACCAGCGGCCAACCCGTAGCGACCTACCCCAGGCCGAACGTAACGGTGCGCTGCGGCGCGCCGGATGGCGCGGGCGGCTGGTATATCGGTGGAGACTTCACCCGGGTCGGCGCGGTGACCCGCAATCGCCTGGCCCACATCATGCCCGACGGCACCGTGGATGCCGCTTGGAATCCGGACACGAACGGCACGGTCTATGCCCTGGCGGTGTCGGGCTCGATGGTCTATGTGGGGGGAGGGTTCTCGACCCTCGGCGGAACCCCCCGCAACTACCTCGCCGCCATCGGCACGGACGGCGTGTTGGCAACCTGGAATCCGAGCGCGGACAGCATGGTCACTGCCCTGGCGGTGTCGGGCGAGATGGTCTATGTGGGGGGATGGTTCACGAAAATCGGCGGAACCAACACCCGCAACCGCCTCGCGGCGATCGGCACGAACGGCACGCTGGATGCCGATTGGAATCCGAACGCGGACAACGCGGTCAGCGCCCTGGCGGTGTCGGGCGAGATGGTCTATGTGGGGGGAAATTTCGCCAACCTCGGCGGAACCCCCCGCAACTACCTCGCCGCCATCCCTACGACCGGCGTGGGCACGGTGACCACCTGGAACCCGAACGCGAACAGCAACGTCTTGGCCCTGGCGGTGTCGGGCACGACGGTCTATGTGGGGGGAAATTTCACCACCCTCGGCGCAACCACCCGTAACCGCCTCGCCGCCATCGGCACGGACGGTACTTTGAATCCCACCTGGAATCCGAACGCGGATAACGCGGTCAGCGCCCTGGCGGTGTCGGGCTCGACGGTCTATGTGGGGGGAGATTTCACCACCCTCGGCGCAACCACCCGTAACCGCCTGGCGGCGCTTGGCACAGACGGCACGTTGGCGGCCTGGAACCCGAACGCAGGCAGCTCGGTCACGGCCTTGGCGGTGTCGGGCTCGACGGTCTATGTGGGGGGAGCGTTCACGATTATCGGCGGAACCGCCCGCAATCGCCTGGCGGCGATCACGAACGGCACGCTGGCGGCCTGGGATCCGAACGCGAGCAACACGGTAAAAGCTCTGGCGGTGTCGGGTTCGACGGTCTATGCGGGGGGCTCTTTCACCTTCATCGGCGGAACCGCCCGCAACCGCCTGGCGGCCATCGGCACGAACGGCACGCTGGCGGCCTGGAATCCGAACGCGAACAGCACGGTCTCTTCCCTGGCGGTGTCGGACACGACGGTCTATGTGGGGGGAGATTTCACCACCATCACCGGAACCCCCCGCAATCGCCTCGCGGCGATCAGCACGGACGGCACGCTGGCGGCCTGGGATCCGAACGCGAACAGCACGGTCTCTTCCCTGGCGGTGTCGGACACGACGGTCTATGTGGGGGGAGCGTTCACCACCCTCGGCGGAACCCCCCGCAACCGCCTCGCCGCCATCGGCACGAACGGCACGCTGGCGGCTTGGAATCCGGACGCGGGCGGCTCGGTCAGTGCCTTGGCGGTTTCCGCTGGCGGTTCCCCCGTCTATGCCGGAGGCAGTTTCACCACCCTCGGCGGAAACCCCGTCGGCAATTTTGCCCAATTCGGCGCCGACCCGGTCGCCACCTCCTCCACCACCACGCTGGCTTCCTCGCTCAATCCCTCGACCTACGGCGCCAGCGTCACCTTCACCGCCACGGTCTCCCCCAGCGACGCCACGGGCACGGTGACGTTCAAAGATGGGCTCACGAGCCTGGGCACGGGCACGTTGAGCGCCGGCGTTGCGACCTTCGCCACCAGTGGTCTGAGCGCCGACAGCCACAGCCTCACCGCGGTCTACGGCGGCGACGGGAGCTACGCTACCAGCACCTCCAGCGCGAACACGCAGACGGTCAACCAGGCTACCCCGAGCGTGACCACCTCGCCCACCGCCAGCGCGATCACCTACGGCCAGACCCTGGCCTCCTCCACCCTCAGCGGCGGCACTGCTTCCGTGGTCGGCAGCTTCGCCTGGACCACGCCGACCACCGCGCCGGAAGTCGGCACGGCTTCGCAAAGCGTGACCTTTACGCCCACCGACGCGACCAACTACACCACCGCCACGGGCAACGCCAGCCTGACCGTCACCAAGGCCAGCCCCAGCGTAACCACCTGGCCCACCGCCACGGAGATCACCTACGGCCAGACCCTGGCCTCCTCCACCCTCAGCGGCGGCTCGGCCGCCGTGGACGGCAGCTTCGCCTGGACCACCTCCTCCACCGCGTCCGGCGCGGGCACGGCCTCGCAAAGTGTGACCTTCACGCCCACCGACACCACCCACTACACCACCGCCACGGGCAGCGCCAGCGTGACCGTCACCAAGGCCACCTCCAGCGTGAGCACCTGGCCTACCGCCAGCGCCATCACCTACGGCCAGACCCTGGCCAGTTCCACCCTCAGCGGCGGCTCGGCCGCCGTGGACGGCAGCTTCGCCTGGACCAC
>CAILKC010000130.1 GCA_903834675.1 uncultured Victivallales bacterium
CGACGGCACCCAGCGCCGCTTTCCCGATCTGCCCGAGGCCATCGACGCGGCCGCGGCCCTCGCAGACCCTGGCGAACTCCGCACCCACTTCCATATTCCCTTGTGCGTCGCCAGCGGACCGGGATTCCGCTCCACCCGCGACGACCTCGACGACCGCTTCTGGCGGCAAGTGGCAACCGGCCACGCGCCGCACCTCGAGGTGGAAACCTATACCTTCGCCGTGCTGCCCCCCGAACTGCGCAGCATGCCGGTGGCGGAGAACATCGCGGCCGAGCTGACCTGGGTGCGCCAAGCCCTGGCCGGAGGTTGATGCAGGCCGGGTAGAAAATGACAAAGTAGCCTCAAAAGTCGAGGGTTGACCCCTGAGTCAAGCAGAAATGCTCCATCCGGCAAACCTGCCGAAAGCCCAGTCGCTCATAGACCTTGAAGGCCATCGCGGTTGAGGCCAGGGTGGCGATACGGTAGCCCAGCCGTTCGGCTTCGCGTAACGGCGTGAGCGTCATGGCCGCGCCGATGCCCAGCCGCCGGGCTTCCGGCAGGGTCGAGACAAAGTGAATCCCGGCCACCCCCGCGCCCAGGCATACGTGGGAGGTTGCGACCGGCTTGCCATCCAGGTATCCGAGGTAGTTGCGGACCGGCCACGCCAGTCCCAGACCCGACATCATGTTGAAGATGCCGGCCTCCGATTCCGGCGGTTGTTGAAAGCCGGCGACGAACGTACGGGTCCAGACTTTCAGGGTATCGTGGTCCGACACCGATTCGACGGTGAAACGAGGCGGGCCGGATTGTTCCCGATCCAGGTTTTGGAGGTCGACCGCCATACCCGGGGCATCGTCGTTCAGGCGAAATCCGTAGGGCAAAAGCTGCCTTTCCCAGTCGGCCCGCACCAGATCCGGCATCAGCCACCAGGTGAAAGCCGGCACCGCGTGGTTACGGAAATAGGCGACCGCATCACGGATGGCTTGCTCATCCCCGGCCGCTGTCGGCCGGGTGCAGAGGACGCCATTGAACCACGCCCAAGACGGCATGGGCGCGCGCCAGCGCATCAGCGCCGAATCGGCGACGACCTCCATGCCGTCCAAGCGCCCCAAGTGGCGGAAAAAAGCGTACAGGTTGAGCCTCACGGCATGGCTCAAGGCCGCCGGAGATAGGTCGTGCAAGATGCCGTCGATCATGGTTTGTTCCTCATTCGACGTTCCGCTCATGCCTCGACGCCACCGGATGCCGACAGAGACCCTCAGGGGTCAACCCTCGACTTTTAGCTTTGTATTGACAGAATACGGAACCACCTATCGATCGGCTGACCGAACCCGGGCGGCGGGCGGCCCGGGCGGGACTCCCCTGGGCAACTCGGATGCCCTTCCCCATGCCGTCCTTGGGGTCAGACCAGACCCAGGGCTTCGTAGGCGGCGGAGTGGACGCGGCGGCGCCACTCGAAGAAGCCGTGTTCGAGGCGACACTCGCGGCGGGGGTGGACGGCGTTGGTCAGGAGGATGACGGCGAGATCGGCTTCCGGGTCGATCCACAGGGACGTCCCGGTAAAGCCGGTGTGGCCGAAGCTCGAGGCGCTGAGGTGAGCGCCGCCCGAGGAGTTCTCGGACGGGCTGTCCCAGCCCAGACAGCGCGAACTCCCGGGCACCCGGCCGGCCGGCCGGGTGAACTGGGCGATCGTCTCGGCCTGCAAGAGCCGCCCGTCGGGCCCCTCGCCGCGACGGAGCAGCAGGCGCGCCAAGCGGCACAGGTCCGCCGCCGTCGCAAACAGCCCCGCGTGTCCGGCCACCCCACCCAGCCAACGCGCGTTCTCGTCATGGACCACGCCCTGCCAGGCCTCGCCGCCGGGAGCGCTGCATTCCGTGGGCAGGGCCCGGTCGCGCCGCCAAGGTGGTAGGCAAAACCGCGTCTGGCGCATCCCCAGCGGTGCGAAGACGGCCTCGTGCAGCACGCCAGGCCAAGGGCGGCCAAACGCCTCATCGAGAACGAAACCCAACACCATCATGCCGATGTCGGAGTACACCGTGGCGTGGCCAGGAGGCGCGGTCAGGGCCGTCTGGAGCACGGCTTGAGGTCGGGCGGCGGGCGGCAGGTCCAGCCTCTGGTGAAAGGCCAGATGAGCCGGGAACCCGGCGCTGTGGGTGAGGAGGTGTCGAATCGTGACCGCTCGTCGCGGGGGGCTGGGAGCGCGGGCGAGGTCGATGAACGCGGGCAGAAAACGCGCCACCGGATCATCGAGCCCAAGCAGGCCACGCTCCATCGCCAGCATGGTGGCCGTCGTGGTAGCGACGACCTTGGTCAGGGAGGCCAGGTCGACATAGTCCGAGGCGCGGACCGGACGCGGACCGTCGTAACGCTGCAACCCATGCGGGATGAGAATGTCGTCGGAGGTCGAGCTGGCCAGCGCCAGGACGCCGCCCGGCCAGGCATGGGCCTGCAACGCCCGAGCCAGGACGCCGCGCGCCAACGCCGCCACCGCACCTGCATATCGTGGGCTTGGCATCTGGGAGTGTACCGGGAAAACGGAGTAATGTGATATAGTGTGTCGCTTGACGGTCGGCGACGCAAGCTGCGGCACGGTGAAATCTCAGACTGATTCGCACTGCTGAGAAGCCGACGACGAGCGCCCCCACGAGGGCAAGCCGCAGGCACAGGCCGGGGGTCGTTGGCAGGATTCCTGCTTATGTTTATGGTGCGGGCGTAGAGCGTGGGTTGAAGCGACGGGCTGTCGGCATAGGCTAATTCTGCTGACAGATGCTGCGCTGCCACCGCGAGGGCAACGGTCGGTCGAGACGACGGGCGGCCGACCGAGCCTCTCCTGACGGTGACCGCTGCTAGAGTCGGAATGGTGGACACGAAGGCCTCGGACATGAGATTCCTCTGCCCACAGTGCTCGTGCTTGGTGAGCTGCGCCGACAGCGATTGCGGCGGGAGCGCGCAGTGCCCCGATTGCCTGCACAGTGTCGCGGTGCCCGCCGGGCGCTGTGAGCCCGGCGCCGTGATCGGCGACTTCGTCGTGCGCGAGCGCATCGCGGCTGGCGGGATGGGTACGGTCTATCGCGCCGACCAGCTCTCCCTGCTACGCCCGGCCGCACTCAAGATTCTGCACGCCAGCCTGTCGGCCTCGCCGAGCCAACTCAACCGCTTCCTGAAAGAGGCCCGCATCGCGGCGTCCGTGAATCACCCCAACCTGATCGGGGTGTTCGCCGTGGGCGAGGAGGATGGCCTCCACTACCTCGCTATGGAGTACATCCGCGGCAAGTCCGTCCAGGACGTGCTGACTGCCCAGGGCCGGCTGCCTCTGGAACAGGCCGCGGACATCGCGGTTCAGGTGGCGGCCGGACTGGACGCCGCCTGGAAGAAGCGCAGCATCGTGCATTGCGACGTCAAGCCGGGAAATATCCTGCTGCCGGACGAGGGCGGCGTGAAGATCGCCGACCTGGGGCTGGCTGAGATCGGCGGCACCAGCCCCGTGCAGGGAGAGGACGACGACACCTTCGGCGGCAGTCCTTACTACGTCTGCCCCGAGGTGATCCTGGGCAAGACCCTCGACCACCGTAGCGACCTCTACAGCCTCGGCATCACCCTGTTTGAGATGCTTACCGGCCACCTGCCCTTTGAGGGCACCGAGCTCTCCGAGATCGCGGGTCGGCATCTGTACGCGCCGCCGCCCGACCCGCGCCGCTTTGCTCCCGAGCTCCCGCCGGGCGTCGCCGATATCGTCACCCGCCTGCTCAGCAAAGCCCCCGAGGACCGCTTCCAATCTGCCGCGGAGCTGATTCAGGCCCTGCGCGTGCAGGTGCTCCTGCGGACATCGCCCGAACTGGCCGGCGAGACGCCTCAGGTCAAGGGCACTTCCAAGCCCTCGCGTTGGCCGTGCCCCGCCTGCGCCCGCTCGAATGTCGAAACCGCGCGCTACTGCGTCGGCTGCGGCGCCTACGGGCGCTTCCCCTGCCCTCTGTGCGGCGAGGAAGTTGTGCTGAATGCGCAGTTCTGCTCCCATTGCGGCGGCAACCTGGCCGAACAGCGTCAGGGCATCGTGCGTCAGGCGGAGAGCCTGCTGTCGCGCATGGACGAGGTGCTCTCCAAAGGTGATATGAACAGCGTCGGCCGGCTGGTCGGCGAGTTCCGAGCCCTCGATCAGTCCGTGCTTCCCGAGCTGGTTCGCGGCCAGTTCAATGACGTCGTCTCCCACTTGAGCACCCTGTCTGAAATCAAGGTCCAGGAGGCGCGCGAGGGCCTCCGCCTCGATCTGCTGGAGCAGGCGGCAGGCGCCCTGGTCTCCGTGGCGGGCGTAGAGCAATACCAGTGGCTCAAGGACCAGGTCGACGCCCTCAAGAACGACATGGCCCAAACCGTGTTTCAGGCGGGGTCGGCCCTCAAGTCTAACTGCCCGGCCACCTGCCAGCGCTTCCTGACCCAGAGCGTGGTCTGGCAGGGCGGCAGCCTCGGCGCCCGGTTTCAGGAACTCAAACAGCAGTGCGATGCCTCTCTGGCGCTCAGGGATCATGCCGCCCTGGAGGCCCAGGCGGTCATCGATTCGGCCCAGCCGGACCTCCGCGACGCGGTCCAGGCCCAACGCAATCTGGCGCGCTGTCGCATGTCGCCCAAGATCATGGTGCTGGCGCCGGACGAGGCGGACACGCAGGCGGACGGCAGGTTGGTCGCCCTCGCGGAACGCTTGGAGAAAATCCTCCGCGAAGGGCTGGCGCAATGGCTCGAGCAGGAGGCTTGGGCGCCGGTGGCCGATCTGCTCGAGATGGTGCGCGCCTGCGAGGATGACAGCCTGGCCGGGGTTGAACGCTTCATCTCGTCCAGCGTCTCGCAGGAAATCCAGGATCGCTACCGGGCGGCTCTCGACGCCGAGCGCGCCAAAGACGTCCGCCGGGCCATGCGGCGCTGGAACGAGGTCCTGTCCGTGCCGCCGCGACTGCTGCCGAGACAGATCCGGCGTGAAGCGTTGGCCTTCCCGGCTCGGCGCAGCCGCATGATCACGGAGCAGCGCCGACCGCTGCTGCGGGCTAGCTTGTCCGCGGTGTTCTTCCTGTGGTGCCTGTCGTTCTGCCTGGCGACCATCGACGTGGTGGTCCTCTGGTTCAACGAGGAACCTGTCGTGTCGACCGTGCGCTCTCACGCCGTACCCATCGCGGTGCAGTTGGTCATCATCGCGCTGTTTGCGCGTCTGCTGCGCAATCCGCGCGCCCTCAGCGAGGATGATCCCGTCCCAGGGCGACAGCCGCCGGTGTTCGTCAGCGGCCTGATGATGCTCTGGATCCTGTCGCCGCTGAATGGAGTCTTAGTGTCTCTCTGCCACCGGGCCGGCACCCTGGCTCTGTCGGGCGAGCTGCCGACGATGCTTGAACCCCTCGCCGCCCCCTGGGTGGCGCTGACCTTGGCAACCCTGTTCTGGTTGATCGGCGACTTCAGGATCGCCGGACGCTATCGCTCACCGCTGGTCCGCTGTGGCATGACCCTGTCGTGGTTTATCGCGCTTGGGGTGGTTTACCTGCTTTGGAGCCTGCCCTTGGACACGCCACTGCTGCAAGTGGCCGTGGCCATGTACCAGGCCATCGCCTTCGCCCTGTTGCAGTTTGCCAACTACCTGTGGCTCAAGAGTCGCAGCGATAAGACCGAAGTCCATCCCGAACTGCTCCCGTCCGTCCCGTGATCGCCTCAGACCAGGCCCGCGCGGCGTGCCCCTGCCGGGTTACCCCCGCGGCTGAATGCTATAGTGCATCATGCTTTGCGCCGGTATCTTCGGCGCAGTTGCCGCCGCAACAGCAGCAGGAGCTCTTATCATGGCCGAGATGACCAGCCACGAACGCTACCAGCGTATCTTCCTGCACCGCGAAGCCGACCGCGTACCCATCATGGATGGCCCCTGGCCGGCCACGATCGAACGCTGGCAGCGCGAAGGCATGCCCACGACGGTCAGCTACGTCGACTTTTTCGGCCTCGACCACATCGTCAGCATCGGGGCCGACTCCTCGCCGCGCTACCCTGTGGCGGTGGTCGAAGAAACGGCGGAATACCGCATCGCCAGCACCCCTTGGGGTGTGACTATGAAGAACTGGAAGCACGCCGCCAGCACGCCGCAGTATCTCGGCTTCACCGTCGTCGACCGTACCACGTGGCAGGCTGCCAAAGCCCGCATGCAGCCCAGCCGCGACCGCATCAACTGGGACCACCTCAAGGCCAACTACCGCAACTGGCGTGAGAAGGGTTATTGGATTCAAGCAGGCCTGTGGTTCGGTTTTGATGTGACTCATTCATGGATCATCGGCACGGAGACCATGCTCATCGCCATGGCGGAAGACCCGGAATGGGTCCGCGATATCATCGGCCACGAACTCGAGGTCAGCATGAAGCTCCTGGACCTGATCTGGGCTGAAGGCTACACCTTTGACGAGGTGCGCTGGCCGGACGACATGGGCTACAAAGGCCACACCTTCTTCTCCACTCCCATGTACCGCGATCTGGTCCTGCCTTTCCAGAAACAGGCCATCGATTGGGCCCACGCCAAGGGCATCTGGGCCCAGTTGCACTCCTGCGGCAACATCACCCCCTTCGTACCCCTGCTGGTGGAGGCCGGTTTGGACGCACTTAACCCACTCGAGGTCAAGGCCGGCATGGATCCGCTGGCCCTCAAACGGCAGTACGGCGACCGCCTTAGCCTGCACGGCGGCCTCAACGCCATGCTCTGGGACAAACCCGACCTGATCCGCGCCGAAATGGAACGCCTGGTGCCCGTGCTCAAGCAGAACGGCGGCTACATCCTCAGCTCAGACCACTCCGTACCCTCCAGCGTCAGCCTGCAGGACTTTCGTGGTATCGTGGAACTGGGCAAGCGCCTGGGATCGTACGCCTGAGAGCTTTGCGGATGCAGCTTTCGGGGTCCAGGGTTCAGGCGAGACCCCGGCTTGGAGGCCGGATACACCGGAATGAGACTTGCCGACGCGGTTCCCATTCCGATCCGGCCGGTACACGGCGGATCGCCTGGAGGGCGGCCCTGCGTGGCCGCCGCGGCGCCGACGCAGCGGCGCCCTCCAACGCCCTTCGCCCGCCGCGGCGGACGAGGGGCGGAATGGGAAGCGCCTGGTGTCATAGTAGGTTGCTGCAAGTCTCATACAAGGCGAGACCCGAATCTGGCACCCCGCGATAACCACAATCACGCACCGGAACTGAGCCCTGAACCCTCACCCGCCGCCACGGGATGGAACCTGAACCCTGAACCCTGAACCCTGAACCCTGAACTCGGAACTCGGAACTCGGAACCCCATGAAAATCACCAACCTCGCCGCCGCACCGAGCCAGCCGGTCACGATGGAAGGGGCGGCCAACGTCAGCCGCTGCGTGCCTATCGGCAAGGCCGATGGCGCCCCCAACACCTCCGTGCGCGTCTTTACCATGGCCCCAGGTGGCCACACCCCCTACCACGCCCACGCCTGGGAACACACCAACTACATCATCGCCGGGGAAGGCGAACTGGTGGACGCCGAGGGCAAGGCCCATCCCCTCAAACCGGGCGACTTCGCCCTGGTGCTGCCCCACGAGAAACACCAGTACCGCAACTCCAGCGCCACCGAGCCGTTCGTCATGATCTGCGCCGTGCCCAAGAGCTACGAGTAAGGCTCTTGCAGAACCCCGCGTCTGCCCCTGGAGCCCGCGCTGCCAACGCCCGTCCCGGGCGGGTTCGCGGTGCCCGCCGTCTGCAAGACCCCCACCGGCCCTGGAGCCCGCGATGCCAACGCCCGTTCCGGGCGGGTTCGCGGTATCCCCCGTTCTCTGGAGCCCGCGATGCCAACGCCCGTCACGGGCGGGTTCGCGGTATCCACCGGCCCTGGAGCCCGCGATGCCAACGCCCGTTCCGGGCGGGTTCGCGGTATCCCCAAGACGGCGGAAACCATGGTTAC
>CAILKC010000131.1 GCA_903834675.1 uncultured Victivallales bacterium
ACTCCACCAGCGCCTTGGCGATGGCGTCGGGAACGTCGCCGTAGAACTCGATACTGATCTTGGTGGCCAGGTCATCGGGCAGATCGAAGAGCTGCCGGCGCGAGGAGATGGGCATGAGCAGTAGCGCGGCGCCCTTTTCCACGGCCAGTTCCGCGACGGCCACGGGGTTCGGCAGCATCTCGATGGAGCCGCCCAGGTTCAAGGCCCCAGCGACGATCAGGCCGCCCCGCGTGCTGCGCTCGATCAGGCCGCTGCACAGGGCCACGAGCACACCCAGCCCAAGCCCTTGCCCGGAGCGGTCGTTGTCGACGGCCCGGAGCTGCACGGCGAACTCGTGGCTGCGCGGGTCGCGGTCGCCCACCAACTCCTTTGCCCGTGTATACAGGTTCTGCTCCGCATAACGCACGCACTCGCGGAAGGGCGGCGGTATGGGCGCGTTGAGGACCTTCGCGCCGCTGCCGGGGCCGGCGGTCGCCTCGATGCGGTAGAGGGATGGTGCGCCGCCGTCGCCGCCCGGCGACACGGCCCAGACCTGCCCCGGCGGCAGGGGATCGGTGTCGATGGCCTCGTCGCTGTGGAGCTCCGGCGTCGAGACGAACTGCTCAACACCGTCCACCCCCACGAAGTAGCTGAAATGAGTGTTGCGGAACTCGGTCCGCAGGCAGCGCTTCTGCTGTTCCTTCACTCGCCGCCGGCATTCCAGCGCGGCGCGCACGACCGCTTCCAGATCTTCGTCAGGGACCGGCATGGCCGGGTCCGGGTAGAGCAACCTCAGCAGGCCGCTCACGGTCTTGTTGACCGCCTCGATGTCGCGCCCGCTGAGGGCGCCGCCCCAGTTTACGCGGCCCTGGAGAACCCCGACGCGGCTGCCGTCCCGAAGCTTGTTCCAGCACTCCGAAAGGAAGTCGCTGACCAGGCCGAAATGGTTCGTGAGGTGCTCATTCGGGTTCAGCTTCACGAACTCCCACCCCGGCACATAGCCGTGGATGCGGTCCATGAACGCCGTGTCGTTTCGCATTTCCGGCGGCAGGGGGCTGAGCAGGTGGCCGATCCGTTGCTGCTGTGCCACGTCCACCTCGAAGTTGCCCACCATGGCGATGCCGCCCGACGCTCGGATGCTCTCCTTGCCCCGCGAGAACTCGCCCGAGGCCATGTAGCCCTTCATGATGTTGACGCCGTCCTTCTGGTCGAAACTGACGCCGCTGATCTCGTCGAAGCAGACGACATCATAGAGGCACACCAGCCCGCGCTGCCCGTTGGCGTTGTTCACGAACATCTTCGCCACCGTCGCCTTGCCGCCGGAGATCAGGTGCGAGTAGGGCGATATCTGCTGGAACAGGTGGCTCTTGCCGGTCCCACGGGGGCCAAGCTCGACCAGGTTGTAGTTGCGCTCCACGAACGGCACCATCCGCAGGAGGGCGACCAGCTTGGCCCGCTCCGACAACGCCCCCGGCTCCAGCCCGACCGACCGGATCAGCAGATCGCGCCACTCGGTGGTGGTGAACTGCGTCCGCCCCCGGCAGAGCGCCCCGAGCACGTCCGCCTTCGAGAGCTGGATGGGCCGGAGCGCGTCGACGGCGAACGGGCGCCCGCTGCGCTCCTCGGCGATGGCGGAGTCGTAGGTGAGGGTGACCTCGGCGTAGAAGCCGTCGATGAGCATGCGCTCGTGTTCGCGGACCAGTTCGTCGCGGATGCGAACATCGCGGAGTTGCAGGCTCGGGAGCTCCACCAGGAAGCAATCGTTCTTGGCATCCAGGCGGGCCTTGACCAGGTCGATCAGCTTCACCGATCCCTTGTCCCGCGCCCGCGCCTTGAACAGCTCCTCAGACCCGGTGCGGACACTGCGGTCCTGGAGCTGACGCTCCACCACCTGCAGGCCTTCCTCGATCTCCTTCTCGTCGACGGTGGCGCAGTAGCGGCCCAGCAGGAACTCCACCACGTAGGTCGGCACGGGGTACTGTCGGCTGTAGCGGCGCACCAGGTCTTTACGCACGAGGAATCCCTCGAACGCCGACGCCGCCAGGCGATCAAGACGGTCCAGTTCCATGGCTAATCCTCGCCTCCCACGGTCGTCGTCTCTTTGCAGAACACTTTGCCGGCGGCATCGACCAGCACGAGGCTGGCGACCGTGCCCTTGAGGTCCTCATCCTTGACGAGCAGGCCCACTTTGCCCTCGGCGTCCACCGGTTTGGGTTCCGTGATCGACGACGCGGCGTCGCCCGCTTTTGTCCGCAGGTCCGCCCGGAGCCCGGCCCCGGCCGCATCCGTGACGATTCGGCAACGCAGCCCATGCCACTGGATGTCCACCACCTTGGCCGCCGCCACAGGACCGCCAGCAGCGCCCATGAACACCAGGTCCGGGACCAGGCACTCCTGTAAGCTGAGCCCGCCGTGGGCATACTCGCTGCCGGCGACGTAACAGGCGACCCCCGGCGCGTAAGCGAAGCGGCACACGGGGTTCCAGTGCCAGCTTGCCGTAGGATGATCCGCGTGGCTGGTGTCCTTCAGCGCGGCGCAGCGGCGCCAGCGGCTCTCGGCGAGGTATTTCGCCAGCTTCGCGGAGGGCAGGCCGCCGGGCATGAACAACCAGCCATGGTCCGTGACCACGCGGACTTTCTTCCAGCCGGCATCGAGCAGCTCCTGGACCCTATGGGCCACCAGATCGAGCTGCTCGGCGATCTGCGTGGCCAGCCCGGACTCCAGTGCATGCCCGAGTTCGTCGAAGCGGCCCGCCTCCGCCCAGGCGCGAGCGCCGGCTGCCGTCGGGTCGCCCAAATCCGCGGTCCCCAGGACTTGGTACCCCAGTTCGCCCAGGCGCTTCGCGAACCTGGCAGTGGTCAGCGGCTGGCCGCCGAGTTCCGGGGCGTACGTCTCGCCCGGCGCATGTCCCTGCAGTTCGCCGGAGAGGGGCGACACCGCGGGTTTCGCGGTAGCCGTAACCGTCGGCAGCGCCGCCCAGCGCCAGCCGGGGTGCAGCTCAAGGCCCTGCGCTGTCAGCATCTCGCCCAGGCGCTGCCCCAGATCGTAGCGGAGGCCGTCCACGAACAGGATGACCGTGCCTTCCTCGCCCTGGACTGGTGGTTGTGCAGGCAGCGGGTGCTGCCCGGCAAGTTGCTGCAGGCGGAGTGCCGCCTCCTCCAGCCAAGGCAAGTAGACCACCTGCAGGGCGGTCGCCACGGCCGCAGCATCCTCCGGGCTCTTCACTACCGCCAGCGCCTTCCAGGCGGCCTGGTCGGGCACGTAGGCGCCCTCGCGGTAGAGCCTCCCCATGTCCTCTGGCGTATCGCCGCCGATGGCCTTCTCGGTCTGCCGGGCGAGTGTTGCCAGGTGCTCCAGGGCCGCGGCCAGGGACGCGTGCCCCAGGCGCGCCCAGACCCACTGCCGGCGTGGCCCGTGTGTCGCTTCCAGCATCAGCAGCTTCTTGCGTGCTTGGGCCGGCGCCGCCTTCGCCAGTTCCCTCAAGGCCTGCCGCAGACCCTCCTCGAGCCTACGGTTCTCATCCGGCCAGGTCGCCGGCTGGAGCATGAGGGTACCCCGCGGCTTCGCCTGCTCCAAGAGAGAGGGCACCCCAGGGTACAGCCCCGGCGCCTCGGCGAAGCGTGCCCACGCGCCGCGCCAGGCCTCATCCTCGCAACGTCCCAGCTTCTCCGCCGCCGCCAACTCGCCGTCGCCTTCGGGATCGACACCGTAGGTGGCCTTACAGCGTGACCGGAATGCCTGCCACTTGGCCCCTGCCCATGCATAACGGGCACCGGCGCCGTCACTCAACCACAGGAGGATCTGCCGGTCGGTGTCCCCGACCATCAGCTTGTCGAAGTCCTCCGCCTCCAGCCGCCGGCCGCGGAGTTGCGCGAGGGGCGTCACCGCGAGCTGGCCGAGCGCCCCGGTCATTGCGTCGCGTGTCTGCCGGTCGCGCGCCACGTCCAGGCCGAGGCCGCCATCCTCGGAGACCAGGAACGCCTCGACCGTCCAGTCCTTGCCGTTCTTCTGCGTCCACACGGTGCCGCGGTACTGGAGTTCCACCAGCGGCTTCAGGGCGTCCGGGCACTCCTCCACGGCCCGCAGCGTCTGCCGGCTCACGCCGGGCAGGTAGAGGATCGGGACTGCACCCGGAGGCAGGGCAGATGCCGGCAGCGCCCGCTCTATCACGCAGCGCAGCCAGATCGCCGGGCCGATGCGGCGGACAGGATCGAATTCCCCCAGCGTTAGTAGCTCGGGAAGCAACGGCCGCAGGGCGTCCGCCACGGGGCGCCACTGCCCGTCCGGGTCGGCCCACAGCACCGCGGCCGGCGGTACCATGTCAGCGGGGTTACAGCGGCCGGCCTGGGTCAGCGAATCCCGTATGGCTTCGAGAAGTGTCACGCGACCGGCCTCCGTGCGGGCAGAACGACCTTCAGGTAGTCGTCGGTAGCCTCGAAGACCGCCTCGACGCCGTTCTGCTCGCGCATGAGTGGGATGATCTTCCGCCGAACTCCCATGCCGCGCGCGTCAACATACCCATAGTCCCGCAGAACGTCGGTGATGATAGGGTTCCTGGGCGAGCGTTGCCCGGCAACCATCTTCTCCACGGACATTGTGTTCGGGAGCGCGCCGGGGCTGACGATCTCCATGCGGTCGGCATACACGGTCACCTCGATCTCGGTTGAGCGAGTCCAGTCCCGGTGCGCCAGGGCGTTGGCCACGGCTTCCCGGATCGCCTCCTGGGGGTAGGACCACGCGGCCTCACGCCGCACCCCGTTGCCCAATACCGGCGCTTCACGGGAGACGAACGGGCGAATGGCCTCCGCGAAGGCTTCGATCAGACCTTCGCCGACAAACTCCCGAGCCCCTTCGCGCGCCCTGCTCCAAAGGCCGACCAGGGGGCCATCGAGAACCCGGTCCAGGCGGGCGTCATAGCTCTTGTCGGTGCTGTCGAAAACCTGGCAGCGCAGCCCCGCCTGCCGGAGGGTGCGGCGCGGCGTATTCCCGAATAGGACCAGCCCGGCAATCGTGCAGACCGACCCCGACCCCACCCCAGCGGTCATGAACCCCAGCGCACGGAGACGCCTTTCCCACTCCTGCTCTGTCTCCGGCAACTGCGGTTCGCGCAGCGCGTGCGTCAGATAGTCCGCGAGTCGCCTCACATCAAGAGCGGCAAAGCCCGCACCGGAGACCGGCAGCAACTCCATGTGCAGCAGTCCTCCCGCGGCGAAGAGGCGCGCCTGCTGTTCCCGACTCGCCAGCCGTGAGGTGCTTCCGACGCGGATGTAGATGTCTTCGCGCCCTTGGTGCCGCAGGACGTAAGGCTTGGTGGTCCCCTCCGTGAACGAGATGACGGCTACGCGCTTGCCGTCGTCGAACACGACCTCCTCGTAGAAGGGCAGGATCAGAGGGTGCACCTTCGCACCGAAGACCGCGTCCATGACCCACTCTTCAACGTTAGCACGCTGCAGCCCGCTCACCGTGCCGTCATCCTCGACCCCCAGGAGAACCCGCCCTCCCTTGAGGTTGGCCATGGCCACGACCTCCTTGGCCACCTGCTCGGGGCGTACGTCGTCGCGTTTGAACTCCACCCCGGAACTCTCGCCGGAAGCTATGACCTCAAGTAGTTCAGCACGAAGCATGGCTGCACCTCACACCAATTCTGCATTCAGAGTGATTGCTCTCTCGCCAAGCCGCCAAGCTCGCCAAGAAGACAGCAACCAATTGGAGACGAATTGGACACCGATCTGTTACCTTTGCGTCGTTGCGAGGGATCGTACTTGGTGCAGTGTGGTGAGGCACTTGCAGAACCCCGAGGCCAGCGTCGCCATCGGCCTGGAGCCGGCGGTCCGCACCGGTGCAGCCGGGGCTTCCGCCGTAGTCGGGGATACCGCGAACCCGCCCGCAACGGGCGTGGCATCGCGGGCTCCAGCACTGCCTCCGGCCCGTCGTGGTGGAGCGCGGGATCTCCGTATCCCGCGGCCGGGTTGCGGAGAACCCGGCTTCCAGGGGCGGGCCGGACATACCGAAGTGAGACTCGCGAGTCTCATACAAGGGGACAGGCGCGACCCTTGCGGAAGTCTGCGGGGTTCTGCAAGAGCCTCTGGTAGCATGGACTGCTTCATCAAGACCATGGAAACAGGCGTCCCCAGCCTGTGCCAAGGCATCTCGCCAGAGCAGGCCATTACCTGGGCATTGGCTGTTCATCACAGGTTGCCCCCCAGCTTCCCCATTCGCCAGATATCCCCCAGGCGGTACTTGCTGAGCCAGTGCTGCAGCTTCTCGGACTCCAGCCGGCGGAGTTCCGTGCCGGTGGGGCCGGGCTCCGTGATCAGGACCGAGTCCGCGTGCTCTGTGAGGGCGGATACCAGGGCATCCGAGTGCGTTGTCACAACCACCTGGGTCTGCTGCGACGCCTCCACCAGCAACTCTGCCAGGATCGCCAGGGCGTCGGGATGCAGGCCAAGTTCCGGTTCCTCGATGCACACGAGCGAAGCGGCACCGGGGCTCAACAGGACCGCCAGGAGCGCCAGGAAGCGGAGGGTGCCATCGGAGACCCGGGTCCCCGGTACCGGCGTGCGCAGGCCATCCTCGTGGAGGTAGATACGCTCCGGTGGTAGTAAGACCTGCGGGAGGCTGAGCCGGGCGGTCACCACGGCTGGTTTCGGCGGGGATGCACCTTTCCACAGCCACTCGCTGAGGCCCCCGCCGATACGAAGCGGATCGGCCAGGTCCGCCAGCGTCGCATGCAGCAGCTCCAGTGCCTCGATGAAGTTGGACTTGCCCGAGGCGTTGGGGCCGATCAGGACGTTCAACGGCGTCAGGGCGACTTCCGGGCTCTCCGGCCCGAATGACAGGAGGCCCTGCAAACGCAGACCGTGCAGGAACTGGTCATTCATGGTCTGCTGTCCTTTCCGGCCGCGTCGCGTGCGGCGCGCTTCTGCTCGGTGGTCAGGTGGATGTCGTTCAGGCGCTCGCCGGTGAAGATGTCGCCGGACCAGAACCAGGGGAACTCGCCCTGGGGCCGCATGGGCTCGGTGCCGCGGTCTTTGGACCAGTTGACGTTGGGCCGCCAGCGCAGGATGCCGGCGCCTTTCTTGCCGTTGGGCAGGTCGGAGGCCAGGAAGGGCCGGAGGTTCAGGCGCACGCCGTCGTTGATGTCCGGTTCCCAACCGCTGGGTTGCCGGGCCAGGGGCTTCCAGCGCACGAAGAGGTCGAAGGGCGGTTCGCCGGCCAGGATGGCCTCCAGGCGCTGTCTGAGTTCCACGGCGGCGGCCAGGCGGTCGTCGGCACCGTCCTCGCCGCGGCGAACGCCGTCCTCCTGCCGCGTGATCCAGTCGCCGAGGTAACTGTAGGTCAGGTTCTCCAGGGCGCGCCGGCCGGCGCCGTCGGGCGCGGCCAGGCGGTGGTAGTTCACCAGGGCGTGGAAGCCATCGCGGCGGCGGCCGTCCCAGATGTGCCAGACGAACGGGCGATGGTGGAACAGGCGGCAGTGCTGCTCGAAGAACTCGTCACGCAGCCAGGCGTCGAGATCGGTGGCCTTGGCGCCGCTGGGGGCGAGGAGCTGGCGCTCCAGGTCGGCCGACCAGGCCGGGCCGAAGGCGGCAGCAAGGACCGCGCGCAGGCGCTCCGCGGCCGTGCGTTCACCCCGGACGGAAGGGATGCAGACGATGCCGTCAGCGTCGGCATAGCCCTCCAGGCCGTCGGGGCCGAGGGCCTGGCAGTCGGGGAAGGAGGAGCCGGTCTGGCGCGGCCAGCGGTAGCCCAGGAGCCGTGCCACGGCGACCTGGAGGGTCGAGGAGAGAGGGTCGAGAGGGGCGGCGCCATCGCGGTTGATCATGGCATTGGGCACGGCGGGGTTCGGGTGCCCGTGGAACAGCCACTGCGTCGGGTCGTCGGAATGCGGCTTGGGCAGGCCATGCGGGTACTTCTCCGCCGCCACCTGCTGCCAGTGGGCTAGATCGAAGGGGATCTTGGTTAGAGTTGCAGCAGTCACTTTGAGGGCTTGATCCACCACCCTGACCTGTACTCGGTAATCGCGTGATGCCACAAACGCAAGCAGTGCCCGAGTAAGGTGGGTGTCGCGGGCACAGATAGGGCACACGTTGTCATCGAACACCTCGCCAGCATAGAGGAAGGGCTCGAGTGTGCTCATCTTGTTCACGACGACGCCCCGACGCCCCCAGACGCCTTGACCGTGCAACCGGCACCCCAGTTGGTCCGTGAGTTCGGACGACGAGAGTGGAGTGGTGCATATCAGGCTGCGTCCCGACCAAAGTGCGCCAGGGGTCGGCGAATCCAGCCAAGCGAGGCCACCGCTTCCGAGGCAAGGCGACTCCCAGAAAGACTGCAGGAAGCGCGGCGAATCCCCCGTGGTGCTGCCTTTCCCGTAGTCGGCCAAGTCCGCCAAGATCGGTCCCGACGTCACATCTTCCAGTGCGATCCTAGCGTCAGGATTCGACAATTGTCCGTTCTGCCCGACGGTCATCATGGGGGTGGCGCGTAGGGCTGCGTCCTTGGCCCCCGGCGTCATCTGCTCTCCCACGTCTACGCCGGTGAAGGCGTGGACGGCGGCTGGGGCGCGGCGGGTGAGGGCAGCTAAGACGATACTGAAGTCCCACATGGGGGTCTGGAAGCCTTTGGGTCCGAGCCTTGCCAGAACACCCCACTCGGTGGTCTTTAGGAGGTATTCGCGGAGCTTCCGGTAACTGCCGAGGAAGAGCCAGTTCTGCGGGGTGACCAGGCCGATGGAGCCGGCGTCGCCGCAGAACTCCAGACAACGCAGGACAAAGGCGGTGGCGAGGTCGGCCTTGCCCAGGGGGTAGTGGGTTTCGATGTGGTCCCTTTGTACGTCGTCCTGCTTGCCGCGGCCGAGGTAAGGCACGTTGGTCGCCACCAGGTGGTAGCTGCCGGCCAGGAGGCGCGCGGCGCCCGCCAGGCCCTGAGCGGTGACGGCCATCTCGTGCACCTCGTCGCTGGTGTAGGCGGCTTCCTTCCCCAAGGCCTCGGCGAGCAGCGGGGCGAGTTGGGCGAAGTTCGCGGTCAGCAGGTCGCCGCGCAGCTTGCCGGGGTTGATTAGGCTGCCGAGGGTGGGGGCCTTCTGGAAGAGGTCGTATAGGTACTCCATGCCGGCCCTGAGACGCTGGTCGTAGAGATTGCCGTCCTCCGGGCCGGAAAGGAGCTTCGGCCCTGTCCCCCACGCCGAGGCGTCGCCGGCACGGCGGGCCAGGTCGAGCCAGTCCTGCTTGGGGGCGTGGATGCCCAGTCCGCAGCAGGCCAGGTTGAGCGGTGGCAGGTCGTGGTAGCCGGAGAGCTTCCACGCGGCCAGGGCGAGGTTGAAGGCGGCCAACTGGGTGCAGCGTGGGTCCAGCTCCAGCCCGAAGAGGTTGTCGCGCAGGACGGCGTCCACGGCGTCGCGCCGCGACAGCCCTTCCTCGGCCATGCGCATGGCCACCAGGATCGGTAACTCGAACACGACGAAATGCCCGCTGCCCATGCACGGGTCCAGTAGCCGCAGTTCCTTGGCCTTACGCGGCCAGCCGTCGAACGTCCCCGCCGCGGGGCGCCAGCAGCGCAGGGGCGCACAGACGGGGCTGGCTGCCCCGGACCCCGCCCGGGGCGTCGCAGACTCCCCGGACCCCTCATCCTGCTGCTGACGCGACCGCTCTTCGGCAGTCGCCGAAGCTCCGGTCGCGCCAGCGGTGGCGCCGGAAGAGTCGGGTGGAGAGTCGGTGCGGACGAAACGGAGGTAGGTCCATTCGATGCCGGGCAGGGCGACCAGCTTGCGCAGGTCGTCCTCCGTGACCAGCCTTTCCGGGTCCCCATGCGAAGCGTCGGCCACCGTTTGTCCGCCTGGTGTTCCCGCGAGAGCGGGGGCGCCAGGCGGGCAAACCGAGAGTGAGGGGTCCGGGGAGACGAGTCGCCCCGGCGGGGGTTCGGGGGCGGCGCCCCTGAGTGCCTTTCCCGCCCACCAGGCGCCGAGGGTGTTATGGAGGAGGAAGAGGACCATGTAGTCCTCGGTGAAGAGCTGGGTGACGGCGGGGAGTTCGTCGGCGCCGATCTTGACGCCGGAGTCGTTCACGGCCCTTTTGCGTTCCGACTGCCAGAACTGGTACACCCAGCCCAGGCTGTCATCGGCGGTGAACACCTGGGTGTCGAGGCCGGCGAGCAGGTGTTCCAGCTTCAGGCGGTGTTCCGGGGCAAAGCGCACGCGCAGCAGCGGATCGTCGGGGCGGAAGATGCGGGGCAGCATGCGCTGGGCGCAGCGGCTGGCGAAAGTCCAGAGGTCCTCATTCGCCTCGCGGGCCAGCTCCTCGGCCTCGGCCAGGCTGATGGGCATGGCCGACTCCGGCTCGATGAGCAGGTGATTTTCCGCGAGGAAGCGGGCGAAGAGCATGCGGTGCCAGTGCTCATAGGCGCACTCGTGTGCCAGGTGCTCGATGCTGAGCCGGCCGCCCTGGTCCTGGCGGTCGCCCAGTTGCCGGGCGCGGGCGCGGAGGTGATTGCGCAGCCGGCGCTCCTCGGGGGCCAGGTTTGGATACGGCTCGTGGTGGTGTACGGCCAGGGCTTCCAGGGCAGCCTGCGCCCCGGCCTCGGCCAGATTGCGGCCCTGGGCCACGGCGCTCTCAAGCCCGTTGCGGAGTTGTGTCGTCAGACTTGGCATGTGCCTGCCTATCCCGTTCGCCATGCCTGCTGGCAGCAGCCCAGTTACATGGCGCTTCATATCGCATCGTGGCCAGGGGCAGTGGTGTGCCGCACAAACGCCGGTGTATGGACACCACTCCGGGTGCTGCACCAGCCCCTCCAGTCACATGGCGCTTCATATCGGCATCAGGCCCAGAAAGGCACATAGCGGGCGTCCCTTCGCGATCCCCCGCTGAGGCGGATCAGGTTGGCATCGAGCGTGTCTCGGATGACACGGGTGGCGAGGACATAGCGCGCCTTGTCCAACCCCAGCCGGGTCCGCAGGGTCGTGTTGGTCATCTCCTTACCCGAGACGTACCACAGGCAGGCGTGCTGGTAGCAGGCGCGGACCCGCTCCTGGCGGTCCATTTCGGCAAAGGCGCGGGGGGAGAAGAGCACGGCGACGGTGTGCTGGGGTGTAGTGCGGAAGTCGGGGGGTGGAAGCTGGAATGCCTCGACGGCGGCGATCACCTTCTTGATGCCGCTGCCCCGCTCCTCGCAGATGTTCATGCGGCGCATGAGGCCGGCGAGGGCTTCATTGCGGGAGCGGGGCGGTTCGTCGATGAAGCGCAGAGGATCGACCAGGGGCAGCCCAGGGTTGGTAATCTCCAGGCGGCCGGTGAAGACCTCGATCATGGTCCCCGTGCCAGCGATGCTGAAATCCTGGTGGATGAGGGCATTGGCGACGAGTTCCCGGATGGCCACCTCGGGGTAGAGGCGGACCCTCGTGCGGAGCGCCTGGCCGACCTGCTCGTTCTGCGGAAGCTGGTCGTTGAGCCAGGCGAGCAAGGGCTCGAAGCCGACGGCGTAACCCGGCTTGGGAGCATCGCTGGAGGGGTCGGGATGCTCTCTGACCGTCTGGATCTTGCTGTTGCCCTGGTAGATGATCACGCGGGGCGCCTTGCGGGCGATGCGGTCGAACCGGCGGAGATCACTGGCGAAGAGGATGGCTCCGACATTGGTGATGTCGAAGCGTTTGCCGGGCTTCGGGACGATCACCTTCTCCGCCGCCAGCCGTTGCAGGATGGCCGCATGGTTGTCTGGCAGTGGGACCCCCAACAGGCGGAAGGCGGCGGGGTAGTCAAGCAGCGACAGCACATCCTCCGCGGACGCCGCTGCCAAGGCGATGCCGGACTCGAAGGGCGTCGCGGAGAAGATGGCCCACAACGCGCGTTCCTTCTCTACGTAGTCCTTGAGCTTCTTCTTGTAGGTGCCCACCCGGATGTACTCGACGCCGGAGAAGGCCACCGGCTGGTGCAATGCCGGCTGGACCTGGAGCAGCACGACATGCTTGCCGCTCATCTCGCCCTCGTGGATGCTGAAGTCGATCCGCGGCGACAGGAGGCGCAGTAGCCAACTCTCGAGTTCCTCGTTGCCCTTCTTTGCCTGCCGCGGGTGGAAGGTGGTGCCGACCAGATCATGCGTTCCGTCCCCGATTCCCCACACGAGGAATGCCCGAGGCTGGCGGGCCAGAGCCGCACCGTTGGCCAGAGCGGAGATGTATTCGCCGATCTCCTGCGGATCGGCGTTGTTGTGCTTGCACTCCACCCACTCTGTCTCGTGAGGGAGAGAGCGCAGGTGTTCAACGAGGCGCTGGAGTTCATCGGGCGTCATCGCAGGGTCCCCGTCGGGTCATGATACCACCACCGGCCCGCGCTTCAGGGCGTCGGCAATCTGCTTTTCCGCATCCGCCAGCCAGGCCTTCACGTCCGCGGGCGTCTTCAGCGTGCTGCTGCTGAGGTGGACATGCTGGACTTTGGGTTCCATGAGCTTGGCGGCATCGCGGGCCGCGGCGGCGAAGCGTTGCTGCAGGGCGTCGGTCATCAGGCTCCAGTTGGCGAGCGACGTGCCGTCCAGGGAGCGCAGGAGGTCCGCCTCGGTGGCCAGGCTGGGCGCCGGGATGTCGTGGAGGTCGTGCCGAGCGAGGATCTGCACCTGTGCCGCGGCCTCAAGCCGCCCCCAGGCATCCAGGGCCTGCACCTGCTTCATGCCGGCGGCGTAGGCGTGCCGGAAACCCTCGTAGGCCTGGCCGGCGGCCTCGCGCAGCAGATCGGCAGTGGCCTTGCGGATGTCCGGGACGGGGTCCGTGGGGTCGAGCAGCCGACATTCCTGGCGGACCGCCTCGGCCTGGCGGCGGCTGTCGTCAGCAGCAGGAAGCCCATCGGCGTGCCGGAGCAGCCGGCAAAGGGCATCCCAGGCGGGACGGCGCTGCTCTGCGAGGTCCGCAAGCCGCTGCCACTCCTCGGCATTCTGCAGCAGCAGGTCGTGTTGTTCAAGGATGGCGCAGAGCTGCTCATTGCCCGCGAGCGTGCGGAGCTCCTCAAGGGCCGACGTGGCCGGGCGCGGCGGCAACGGGGGGTCGCCACCGGCCTGGGCGGCGAGGTCCGCCAGGTGGGCCAGGAACTCGCTGGCCTTGGCGGCTTCCTCGTTGGGTTTGCAGGCGATACTGGCGGCCTGGTAGAGCTTACGCAACTTGATGCGCCCGCGGGCGTCCACCGTCTGCGACTCGACCCGGAAATCCGTGACGGAGACCTTCGCCTGGTCCAGTTGGCCGGGCGTGAGCGGGGCACCCTTGTGCACGGCGCGCAGGTGGCCGGCGGTGAACAGGGTCATCAGGGCGGCGTCCACGGCATCGCGCGGCCAGCCGTAGGGAGATTGCTCGAAGTGCTCGCGCACCTGTTTGCCCGACTTGCCCGCGCCGACCGAGGCGAGTACCGCCGCGGCCGCGGGATGCTTGGTGGCGGCGTCGGTCCAGCCGATGGCCTGGAAGGCGGCCTCATCGCCGTTGCGGGCACGGCCGATCACGGTGCTCCAGCGGCTGTCGTCGGCCTCCTTGAAACGGGGGAAGAGCCGGTCGAGGGCGGCCTCCGTGGCGGCCTGGACCTTGGCCGGCAGGTCCAGCTCGAAACACTCGCTGCCACCCCCCTGGAAGACGCGGGCGCCGTCGATCACCTCGCGCAGGAGCAGGTTCCGGGTGGCCTCGGCGCCGATCCTCCGGGTGGCCATGGCCTCGCGCGCCTCCTGCCCCTCGCGGGCCGAGGGCGTGCCCTTGAAGTCGAGTGTCTGCTGTGCGGCATCGGCGTCGATAATGGCCTTCTGCAGGGCTTCAGCCTGTGATCGCGGGACGAAGACGAAGACGATGGGGCTCTCGGCGCCGGCGGCCCGTGCCTCGGCCAGTACGGCGGCTTCCTTCTCGCCCCAGCCGTCGCGCACCCACACGGGCACTTCCGTGCCGCTGGGCTTGGGTGGCTCCTGGCCGAAGGAGACCGCCACCTTGCGCGGGTCCTTGCTCTGACCCTGGAGCAACCGGACTTTGGTCAGGGCGCCGGCGCAGGCGTCCTGGAGGAGCCGGGAGCGCTTGGTGCCCAAGGCGGTGAGGTCACCTGTAATACGGGCCACCCGGTTACGGAATTCGCGCTCCCACTCGCTGCTCTCGCGCGTCTGCAGAGTGTACTCGTTGTCGAGCTTGATGAGTTTGCCGTCCTCCAGCAGGCGGGAGAGGATGCGGGGGATGTCCTTGCGTAGGCGCGTGCCGTCAGTGGCCAGGTCGGCGACCAGCAGGTCAGCCAAAGTGGGCTCGGTGGCCCGGACGCCGATGTCGGCGCCCTGGTCGCGCGATAGCTTACGGATCAGGAAGATAAGTCCGCAGAGTCGGCGGGCGAGGATGCCGTCGGGGCTGCCATCGTCCAGGTTGCGGATGGTCTCGTCGATCTCGCGCAGGAGGACGCCAGTGCGCAGCAGGTCGGGCTGTAGTTGGCCGAAGATGAAGTCAGCCGGCACCACGGTGCCAAGCCCGCCCTCGGCTGTCTGGCGGACGGCGTCATACACAATGCGGAGCTGGGTGCGCAACTGGCTGCTGGTGCCGGGCAGGTCCACGGCGCGCAGTGCGTGCTCCCAGAAACGGCGCCGCGCAGGCAGTAGAGGGTAGTCCTCGACAAGGATATCGCGGTCCTCGGTGCGCGGGCCGATACGGGTGCCGGCAAGCTGCCGGTCGATCTCGCCGGAATGGCGCGCCAGGATCTCCTCAACCGCGGTGCGCTTGTCGGCGCGCTTGGCCAGCACGACGCGGCGGGTGACGGTCTCCACGTCGGCGTCGGACAACTCCACCGGGATGGTGAAACGGCCCTTCAGGCGTTGCAGGAGCGGCACGTCGCCGGCCAGGGCGGTCTGCCCGGCGCCGATGAGCAGTACCCGGCTCTGCATCTGCTTACACAGGGCCTCGGCCACCTCCTGCACGTCCGCGGACCGCTGCGGGCTGTCGCCGATGAAGAGCTGCACCTCGTCGAGAACGATCACCGTGCAAGGCAACTGCCCAGCGGCGGCTACGACCTCCTTTGCGATCCGCACGAACTCGCCGGTAGGCAGGTCTTCGACCACCGGGAACTGGGTGCGGAGCGCGGCGCGGGCCTGCTTGAGGTCCGGGGCGAACGCGGGATCAGCGTCGAGGATCGCCTGGGCCAGCACGGGACTGACATAGAGATCGTGCAACTCCTTGCGGAAATCGCGGCCCGCCTTCTGGACGGCTTTCCTGACTTGTTCGAGAAAGCCATTGCGTTCGAGCCACATCACAAACTGCGCCTGGGGCAGCGACTCGGGGTAGCCGCGGCTGCGCAGGAGGATGCTGAGCACCGCCAGACGTACGCTCTCGCCGCCGCCGGAGGGGAGCGTGCCGGAGGCCGCGTGCAGGCCACCGCAGCGTTTGCCGAGGGTGTCGAGTGCGCGCAGGAGGTCAGAGATGCCTTGCGGCAGCCGGGCCAGGCCGCGCGCGGTGGCGCCGTCGGCAAACGCGGTGTCCACCCAGAGATGACGCAGCATCTTGAGCATGTGCGACTTGCCGCTGCCGAAGAAGCCGCTGATCCAGGCGGCAGGCTGGGTGGTCGAGCTGACGTTGCCGATGTAGGAATCGAGGATGCGGGTGATGCCGTCCTCATACTGTCCCTCGCAGACGAAGTGTTCGAGCTCGTAGCGCAGGGTCAGGAGTTCCTGCTCGGTCGCGGCCTCCATGACCGAGGCCACGCCATCGTTGAGCAGGCGCGTGTTGAGGGGGTCGCGCTGGAATATCTCGCGGTTCTTCATCGGTCACCGATCCCGTTGTGCAGCGTGATGGGCACCGCCAAGTAGTTCCAGCCGTCCCGGGCGTCGAGCAGGCGGTAGTTGCCGCCCTCGTATTCGCCGGGGAAGAACAGGAGCAGGCGGCCCTTGATGTCCTTGACCACTTCCTTGAGCACCAGCGAAACACGGGTGAAGCCAAACAGGCAGGCGACTCCCTGGACGGCCACGACGGTGTCCTCATCGACGCCGTCGCCGCGGAGGACCGTGCGGAGTTCGTCCGCGACGGTCTTCAGGAACTCGCCATGGAGCTTCATGCCGATGGCCGCGGGGTCCTCGAAGTAGCTGTCGCGGTAGTCGGTGCCGGCCATCCAGCGGGCGAATGAGCCGGTGAGATCGCAGAGACGCCAGCCGTGGCCGGCCTGGGTGGTCGCGAGTTCGAACAGCTCGACGCGGGCACGCAGGCGCCGCTCGTCGCTCTTGGGGTAGACGAGAAACACGGTCCGCTGTTCGGCGGCGAGATTTCGCTGCCAGGGCGCGGCGATATGGCTCTGGTAGCGCTGGGCCAGGTCCTCAATGCGTCCCATGGATCAAGCGCCTCTCCTCTCCTGTGAGCACGCGGGCAAAGGTGACCGCCAAGACCCCTCCCGACTGGCTCAGATCAAGCAGTCCAAGCCGTTTCGCGTCCATCGCCTGGAAGATGAGTGCATCCGCAGCAGTGTCAAGCACATGCGTCCACATTGACCCAAGAAGCGCGCGCCCCCGCAGGCCCTGTGCATAGCCAAGCAGCATGGCGTAAGCGGCCACGGCCGGTGTGGGGTGGACCGTTTGCCGGATCTTGCGCACGCGGCCGGCGAGGTGGCCGGCCTGGGTCCAGGTCGAGGCGGCGTTGCGGACTACCTTCTCCACGGTACTCTCGTTGAGGCGCTCGCCGGTACCGGCACGCAGTGCGTCAACCAGCGGCAGCCGACGGTACTCTTCGCCCGGCTTTAGCTCCATGATCAACGCGGCGGTAAGCCGCAGGAGGGGGTCGCGCGCCAATGCGGTGAGCAGGGCGAGCAGGGGACGGCCACGCTCGTCGGCCTGCCAATGTCGGCGGAAGATGCGAAAAAGGGGCACCGCGGGGTCAAGGGCGTAGAGTTCGGACAGCCGCTGCAGCGTCAGGCGGCGCGTGGAGAGGGTGCGCTTGCCGAGGCAGTTCTGTTCGACGACCGCCCGGGCAAAGTCCGTGCGCGATGCGTCGGTGGGGCATGCGGCCAGCAGGAGGGTCAGCTCCTCGAGCATCATCGTCCGACAGGTGTGCGTGCCCTTGTCGCCGGCCCGGAAGCCCAGCGCCTGCAGGCGGGTGAGGTCTGCATCATCTGCCGTGTCAAACCAGATGGAATCGTTCATCATGCGTTCTAAGGTAGGCCCGCCATGGCGCGCCGACAAGTTTGCCGGCGGACACATGCCGCCTGCTCAGGGTCCTTCGGGGGTAGGGCTCCGAGAAACCGTGCCCATATCGATTGTCGCATCAGCGACGCGACATTCAGCGGAGGTCAGCGATGAGCGCCAGAACCCGGCGGACATTGGCCGTCGACAAGGAGTCCGCAAACCGGTGCAGCTTGTCCCGGTCGGCCTGCTCGGGGTCCGGGAGCGCGGCCGGGGGCGGGGGCAGGGCGGTGGGCATGGCCGCGGGGAGGGCGGCTACGGCCTTTTGTAGGGCATCATGGCCGATGTGGGTGTAGCGTTGGGTCATGGCCACGGTGCGATGCCCAACGATCTCCTGGACCACCGCCTGGGGCACCCCGGCCTCCTGGAGGAGGGTGACGGTGGTGTGTCGCAGGGAGTGGAAACCGTACTGCAGGACAGCGCGCTTGCCGGTGTGGACTTCCTTGCCAGTCTGCGGGTCGTGGTACCTGCCGGTGCCCGGTTTGTGGATCTGTACCCCGCAGCGAAAGAAGAGATCCTGGATGCGGTCGGTGGCGCGGTCGCGGTTGGCCTGGTAGTGGGCGGCAAGTTCCGGCAGCACGAAGCCCGTGCGCTTCTCGGGAGGGATGGTCTCCAACCTGCCCCGCAGCGCGGTGTGGATGGGGATGTGCAGGGGCTTGCCGGCACGCCGAGCGGTCTTGCGCGGGTTGATGAGGATCCAGCCGCGCATAAGGTCTACCTGGTCCCAGGTCAGCAGGCAGCAGTCGGCCAGGCGCTGGCCGGTGTAGATGCCCAGGAACAGCAGCAGCTTCATCTCGCCGGTGGCGGCGTCGCAGACGCGGCAGAGCACGTCCCATGAGAGCTCCTGGCGGTGGGTCTGGACTTCGTGCTTGCTGCTGATTTCATCGAACGGGTTGCTGGCAATCTTCTCCCGCGGCCCGAGGATGCGGAACACCAGCCGCAGCAGGCGGACGTGCTTGTTGATGGTCCCGGCACCGAGTCCCACCTTCTGCAGGTGTACCGCATAGTCACCCGCCATGGTCGCCGTGACCCGGTGCAGGGCCGGAAGATCGGGGTGCTGCGACTTCATCCAGGACACGAAGGCATCCCATTGGAAACGGTATTGGCGCAGAGTGGATTCCCCCGAGTCAGGGCGGTTCTGGGCGGCGAGGTAGCGGTCCCAGGCGTCGGCCAGGGCGAGCTTGTCCCGCACCAGCTCCACCGCCTCTGCATGCCGCTCTTCAGCACCGGTGACGGCGGCGCGCAGGGTCTTCAGCCGCTCCATGGTCTCCCCGGTGGTGAAGGGGGCGATCTTGGTTTTGCGGATCAGTTCGGCGGCGGTCTGATCGGTCACCTCGTCGCCCGTGTCCGGGTCCACCAGCTTCTCCCGGACGCGCTTCCCCTTGACCGTATACTGGAGCCAGTAGACCCCGTGCTTTTTCGACGCGGCTGGCAGTTCCTTGCCCAGCGCATCGCGCTTGTAGAGCCTGCCCTTAATCGCCCTCTGCCGCTGCTGCGCCATCTGCTTCACCGCCTTCCCCTGTCGCTACCTTGACCGAACAGTGATAACGTATCACCGTGGGGAGGGGGTGTAAACTCTTAAAAGCCACTAAAAGCCACAACTATGCATGAACTGATGCTAAACCAGCAGTCTGTAAATCTGCTGGCATCGCCTTCCTTGGTTCAAATCCAAGCCCTACCACCAGCCTCAATATGCACCAAGACAGGTAGTTGCAGCCCAAACGGCTGTCGCTACCTGTCTTCTTGTTTACCCACCTTTTCCACCTGTCCTGGTGCTTAAAAGCCACGGTTCTGGGGGATGAAAGGCAGGTTTCTCCATGGTTGATGCAAGGAAGAAGACCGCCATGAACAGGCGCGCCACTCCCAGGCAGGTCAAGCGTCCTTGCGCCGCGGGGCCTGGCCTTTCACGTAAGATGTGGAAGCATGGTCTCTTCCTTTTCTTACTTACTTTCCTGGTCAATGTCAATACCTTGACCCTGAATTATGCATTGGATGACTCCCTTCTGATTACCCAAAACAAACTTACCCAAAAAGGCCTATTCGGTCTTCCTGAGATTTGGAGCAGTGATGTCTTCTTAGGGTATTTCGGTAAGACTGGTATAGAAACTGGGGGGCGCTACCGGCCGATGTCGCAGACCCTATTTGCTCTGCAACTTGAGTTTTTTGGCTCCAAACCAATTGTCGGGCATTTCTTCAATACTTTCTTGTATGCAGTCACCTGTCTTATGCTGTATTTTCTCTTGTATACTCTTTTTCCGCAGTACCAAGATAGCACCATACTGTCTTCTCTACCGTTTGTTGCCGTCCTGATCTATGCCATGCACCCTCTACATGCCGAAGTTGTGGCTAACATTAAGAGTCTTGATGAGATACTTGCTATGCTCTTTGCGGTCACTGCAACGCGGCTATTCATGGCTTCATTTCAGGCCAGAAAAGGGTTATTCATAGGGCTTGGAGCAAGTGCCTTTTTTCTGGCCTTAGTTTCTAAAGAGAACTCGCTTACTTTCCTTGCCGTTATTCCCTTGACATTATTCTACCTCAGGAAGGACTTCAAAGAAATCTTCATCACTGTGATCCTTCCTCTTTTAGCCAGCGTCGGTCTGTACTTTCTGCTGCGCGGTCTTGCCTTGGGAGCCGATCCCGGGATTCCCTGGGTCGACAATTTTCTGACGAATCCTTTCTTTGGGGCAAGCCTCATGCAGAAGTTGGCCACGGTATTGACCTGCTGGCTGAAATACCTGGAACTCATGGTGTTTCCGCACCCCCTGACGACAGATTACTACCCGGCCATGGTGCCTGTGACAGGGTGGGGACATCCACGGGTTTGGATTTCTCTTCTGTGCTTTGCTGGGGCCTCTTTGTTTGCGGTCTGGAAGCTCCCGAAGAGGAACGTGGTTTCCTTTGGCATTCTGTACTTCTTGATCACGTTTTCAATCACCTCCAACCTATTGATCAACATGGGCACCCCGCTGAATGATAGATTCATGTTCATGCCACTGGCTGGCTTATGTGTTGTGATGGCGTACTTACTTACGGATATTCTGCCGGCACACCTGCCAGGGCCAAGGCAGAGAAGAGTACCTGCCGTCTTGATTCTCATCTTTAGTATGGGCCTAGCCGCAAAAACCTTCAGTCGCAACCTTGACTGGAAAGATGATTTCACCCTATTCCAGCATGATATCCAGATTTCAGCTAAGAGCGCGCGCTGTAATGTGATGACGGGTAAGACGTACTACGATGAGGCTCGTTCGTGTGATGATTTCTTGCAGAAAGAGGACTACTTACAGAAGGCTGAACTGTATGTGACGAGGGGTCTGGAGATTTACGATCGGTACTATTTGGCCTGGACCATCTTGGGGATTATGGATATGGAGAAGGGAAATTACCGACAGGCACGTGACCGTTTTGAACGTTCACTGAAGATAGAACCGGCACAAGGCGTGGCGTTGGCCAACCTCGGTTTCATCGGTTGGAAAATGGCTGAGAAGCGCGACAGCGAGGGAGCTCTGATGGCATTTGGCGCACTGCAGCAGTTTGCGCCGCGAGTCCCTGACTCATACCTCGGGAAGGCTGGGGTGTTTTCCAGAACCGGACAAGTTGATGCCGCAATGGCTGAACTTGATGCTCTCTTGAAGATCGATGGGATGAACGCCTCAGGACACCGGCTGAAGGGTGAACTTTACGCAACTCAACTCAGCGACGATGCTCGGGCGGAGGAATGCTTCAAGAAAGCACTTCAATGTTCGCCTAATGACAGCGCTGTTCTGGGACTTCTTGGGATATCTGCATACCGCAAGAATGAGTTTGGCAAAGCCCTGGAATATTTCCGGAAGGCATCGGCCCTCGATCCTGCCAACGTCCAGTTGCTGTCCAGCCTTGGGAGCACGTACAAAGCCATGGGAGATACCGCCAAGGCGCAGGAGTATTTGAAGCGGGCCAAGGAGGCGCCCGGGGCCAGGAAATAGAGGCTTGTTGTTTTCATGCCTCCGACCGCACCCCGGTCAGTCTGCTGGCCATCTTGCCAGCGGATGGGGTGGAGGGACGCTCGCGCGCCTGGCGTCACTCGTCCCGCAGGCTGTCGGCGGGGGTGCCGCGGGTGGTTCTGAGCGCGGCGCCCACGATCCAGAGCATGCCGCTGAGGAGGATCAGGGCGCACCAGAGGGCGACGCCGATGAGGTCGGGATGGCTGTCTTTGCCTGCCACGGACGGGTACACCGCCACCCACCCCGCCAGGGCGCCGCAGGTCAGGCCGGCAAACAGCAGGAGCGCGTGCTCCGTGGTCACCTGGCAGACCAGAGCAGCACGGCGGAAGCCGACCGCGCGCAACAGCGCCAGCTCGCCGCGGCGCTCGAGGGCATGTCGCGTCACGAGGGCGCCGAGAGCGACACCTCCCAGCACCAGTCCCAGGCCGCCCAGAGCCAGGAAGATAGCCAGGTAGGTATTCTCGACCGCGCCGAAGGCCGCCAGGCGGTCCCGACACGAGCTCAGCTCCAGCCCGCGGTCCGCCAAGGTAGCCTGGAGCCACGCCGCGGCACGCTCTTCCTGCCCGGTCGGCGCCTCGACCAGCAGCACGCGGGCGCCGCCGGCATCGGGGAACAGTTCTCGGAAGCGCGTCGCCGAGATTAGGACGTGGCCCTGGAAGACGCTGTTTGCGAGGCCGGCGACGAAGCGTAGTCGCACCGGTCTGCCGCGGCTGTCGGGCAGGGTCAGGGTGGCTCCGACCCGCAGGCCCAGGCCCCAGACGATGACACTCTGATCCGCGATGGCGGGGATGGTGTCGGGTCCGAGGTCCTGATTGAGCCGTTCCCAGGGACTGCCATCGGCGGTGCCATCCAGGGTCGTAACCGCGGTGAAGGCGCCGCGTTGGCTGAACTCGGCGGGATCGACCCCGAGCAGGCGCGGCCGGCCGGTGCGATTGAGGTTCAGGCAACTGGCGTTATCGCCCTCGGAGAGGGTCAGGTTCACCAGCTTGAGTCCTGCCGGGAAGGTGGTTTCGTCGAGGCCCAGGGCCCGACGTCCGTTGGGGGTGTTGGCGTCGGCGAGCAGCGGCAGGGAGGTTTCGCCATAGAAGCTGAACCCGCCCGTTCCAGAGTCTCGCGGTCCGCTGCCGACTGGGGGGCGGCGGCGATTGGCGCCCACGGCCACGACCAGGAAGACGGCGCAGGCGAGGGTGCCGCATACCGCCAGGCTTCGTCCCGGGCGCCGCGCGGCATTGCGCACACTCAGTCCGCCGAAGCCGACGTGGAGTAGCCCCTGCAGGACGGCCATCCAGCCGGCCAGTCCGCCCAGGAGAAGCAGCGTCCCCGCGGCAAAGAAGAGGCCGGCGGAGGTGGTTTCGTGCCTCGGGTCGCCAGCCATGGCCAGGGCGGCTCCGCTGCTCACCAGGCCCAGGCCCAGGAGTGCCAGGCGGAGCAGTCTGCGCCGGTTCGGCGTCGGACTGACGGCGCCGCCATGCAGGGTTCCGACGGTCGTTGCAGTCAGACGTCGCGCCATCCACCCGAGCACCAGGGTCGCCGCGCCGAGCGAGGCCGCGGCGCCGACGACCAAGGAGCGCACGGTCAGCGCCGGCGCTACCGGCAACGAGCCGACGCTTGCCTGCCACACGTGGCTCAGCGCCAGGACTGCGGCGTGGTTGTAGAGCAGGCCCAGTGCTGCCCCCACAAGCACTCCAGGCAAGGCCACGCAGAACCCCTCGGCAAGGACCAGGCGCTGGACCTGGCGCGGCGTAAACCCGAGCGCGAGCAGAGTCCCCACCTGGCCGCGCCGATAGTCCAAGGACAGGCCAAAAAGCAGTCCGGTGAGGAGCAGCGCCGCCACGATCAGGAAGCCGCTTAGCCCAAGGAACAGCTGGGCGAAATCCACCGCCTGTCCAGCCGCCTGCAACCCCTCTTCAAGCACCGGCTGGACCTGGAGGCCGAGCGCTTCCGTCGGCAAGCTCTCCCGCAGGCGCGCCTGCACCCCCGCAACCGGCAAGGCGGTCCGCACGGCGGTAGCGTCGCCGAAACGGTTGGCCCACAGGCGCTGGGCCGTTGCCAGGCTGACGAAGGCCTTGGGGGCGCCACGCCAGCGCTTCCAGTACTCCTCGTCCTGGTCCCTTACCCGCTTCAGGTCGATGGGGATTCCCGGTTCCCACTCGGCGCAGTGCTCTGCCTCTGCGAGGCCCGGGATGGCGGGCATTAGCGAGGGATCGGCGAAGGGCCTTTCCAGCGGCACGATGTGTCGCACTTTGAAGGTGGCCTGGCGCTCCTCCAACAAGCGCAGCGCGCCGACGCTGAAGTAGCTCAGCGTGAGCTCGTCGCCGACGCGACAGGGCAGGTCATCAGCGAGCCACTGGTTGAGCGCGATGCCGTCGTTTCCGAGGTCGGTGGGCAGCCAGGCGGCGTCGGTGCCGGTGACAAAGGAATACGGCGTTACCCGGTCTGCGCAGCGCAGCGTGTTGGCGAAGTAGGTCAGGAAGGTCGCCGCTCCGGGGAGGCGCGCCGCGGCGTGGCTGACCGCGGGGTCGAGGAAGATGCGCTCCGAGGTCAGCTCCGTCGTCTCACCCGGCAGCTCGTTCAGCGTGAGTCCGAGGTCGGCCAGGGTCCACTGGGTGGCCAGGGCGGCGGCCACGCGCTCCCGGGTGAGAGCGCGATCTCCGGCCATGAGGAAGAGGTTGGCACGGTCGGGGAGTTTGAGGGCTCGGCAGAGGTCCGAGCGATTCACGAAGACGTTATGGGGCGGCAGGTTTTCAGCCCGCAGGCTGAAGTCGGCCATCTGCGCCGGGCCGATGACGGCCTTGAGCGTGAGCCGGAGGACGGCCTGGCCATCCGCCGCTGCGGCCAGCGGCGTCTCGCGCGGAAACGCCGTGAGCTTCTCCGTCCGCACCACCAGTACATCGCCCGGCGCCAGGTGCAGGCGCGCCGCGGAGTCGGCGCCGAGCACAGCCTCACCCGGCCCGGGCACGGGAAAAAGGCCATTCGCGGTCAGTTGGGAAAAGGAGTCCTCGATGCCGAGCAACACGATGCGGTTCAGGCGTTGGTTACGGTCGGGCGCCGAGGCCATCCCGGGCACTTGCAGCACGGCCGTCAGCGGGACCCCCAGCTTGACGGTGAGTCGTCGGGCCAGGTCGGCCTGGGTCAGGCGGTCGCCCGAGGTCACGGCGTGCGTCGTCCGGCCCAGGCGCAGTGCGACGCGCTGGCGTAGGCTGTGGCGCACCGAATCGCCCACCAGCAGAGCGCCGGTAATCACCATGGCGCAGACGGCGGTCGCCAGCGCCGTGGCCAGGTGGGCCGCCCGGTAATGGCGCAGACTGCGCCGGATGAGCAGCGCGGTCGTCATGGCGTATCCGTAGGCAGGGGGGCGGCGGGCTGCGATGCCAGGGGCGCGAGCCGTCCCTGGTGCAGCCGCAGGCTGCGGTCCAGACGCCGCGCCAGCTCCTGCGAGTGAGTGACCACCACCAAGGTGATGCCTTCCTCGCGGTTGACCGCCGCCAGCAGGTCTCCCAAGGCCGCCGCGGAGTCCGCATCGAGCGAGCCCGTCGGTTCGTCAGCCAGCAACAGGCACGGGCGGTTGATCAGGGCCCGCGCCACCGCGACCCGCTGGCGTTCGCCGCCGGAGAGCGTCCCGGGAAAGGCCTGGCTGCGCTCGGTCAGGCCGACTCGCGCCAGCAGGTCCAGGGCCCGCGTTCGCAGCGCGGCTCGGTCCGGACGATCGCGCCGGGCCAGGGTCGGAACCAGGACATTCTCCAGTACGGAGCACTGCGGCAGCAGGTGGTGCAGTTGGAAGACGAAGCCGATCTTGCGGTTGCGCAACTCGGCCAGGCGCTCGTCCTCGAGTTCGGCCAGGTTGTGGCCAGCGACACGCACGCTGCCGCTGTCCGGCCGGTCCAGTCCCCCGATCAGGTTCAGCAGGGTGCTCTTGCCTGAACCCGAGGGCCCCAAAATGGCCAGGCGCTCGCCGACCGCGATCGTCAACGAGACGCCGCGCAGCACGCTGACGGGGGGTTGCCCCACTGGCGCAAACTCGCGGACGAGATGGACGAGCTCAACGACCGGGGCGATCACCTCTGGCATGGTCAGATCGACTCCACCGTTTTCCTGCCGACGGACTGGTAGGCCTGCAGCAGCGCGGGCACGGTGGCGCGCCGCAGATCGAAGTGCCGACGGAGCCCTTCGCGTCCTTCCCGCGCCAGGCTGGCGCGCAGGCCGGGCTCAAGCAGGACCCGGGCCAGTGCCTCACACAGCGCTTCGGGTTGGCCGGGAGGATAGAGAAGCGCGCCGCCGGTCAGCCCCGCCACTTCCGGGAACGCTCCCACCTGCGGCAGCACGGCCGGCACGCCTCGCGCCAGGGCCTCGAGGGTGAAGCGTCCAAAGGCTTCGCCAGTGGGCGTCGGCACACTCAGCGCGGTCACCGATTGCAGGAACTCGGCGGCGGCAGCCGGAGCGAAGGACTCCGCGATCTGGACGTGGGCCGTGGCGCCAGCGGCCCGCAGGCGTCGGCGCAGGCCGGCGACGAACGGGCGGTCATCCGCCGTCAGGCCGCCCGCCACGTGCAGGCGAAGGGCCTCAAGCCCAGGGCGCTGCCGCAGGGTCAGGAAGGCATCAACCAGCAGGTCCAGCCCCAGTCCCGGACTGAGGCGGGCGTAGTAGCCGATGGCGAGTTCTGGCGGCGCCGCGGTAGGCTGCTGGGTATCGAGGTCGATGCCCGGGTAGAGCACGCGCCAGCGTTCTGGAGTCAGGCGCAAGCGCCGACTGAGCGCCTCCCCGTAAGTCTGGCTGACCGGCAGAAAGAGCCTGACGTCGGCGGCGCGCTCGGCCATCAGGCTCCAGATCCGGGCTGGCCAGGGCGCCGGCATGGCGTTGATCCAGGTATCCTCATCCTGCAGCGAGCAGACGACGGGCGCCTGGGTCTGCTGGCGGATGCGGTCGGCGAGCCCCAGGAGAAGGGCATTCGAGAGATGCACCACGTCGGGGCGGAAGTCGCGTTGCAGCCAGTCGACCAGCCGCGCCAGTTCGTCTGCCTGGCGGCCGTTCTCGCCGCGCAGCACCGAGAGGGTAAGGGTCTCAAGCCCCCCCGCTCGAGTCGAACCCGCGCGGGTCGCGGCCCAGCGCAGCACTGGCAGGGCGTCAAGCCACTGGCGCCACGAGCGCGGCAGGCGCCGGTAGCCGGGCATGAACTGCTCGAGGTAGACGTTCACGGCCCCGTAGAACACCGGTAGCTCGGCGGCTGTACGGGCTTCGGTGATGGGCAGATACAGCGGTATCAGCACCGCATCATGGCCCTGCTTGGCCAGGGCTTGGACCGTGTCCAGGTCGCGCCGACAGTTCTCGCAGTAGAAGTGCTCGCCGGAGCCGGGCGTGATCAGCGCAATCCGCATGCTGTGCTCCTGTCACCGGCACCCGTTCAGGGAACTCGCGCTAGCCCCGGTTCAAGCACACGGCCGTCTCGAAATGCGCGGTGCGCGGGAACATATCGAAGAGGGCCAGGCGGCTGACGCGGTAACCGCCCTTCTGCACGAGTTGCTTGAGGTCTCGCGCCAGGGTCGCCGCATTGCAGGAGACATACAGCACCTGGCCGACAGGGAAGTCGCAGAGGGCTTTGAGCACGGGGGCCCCGCAGCCTTGGCGCGGTGGGTCGAGCAGCACCGTGGTGCGCTTCAGGTTAGCGTCCGCGAGCAAGCGCGGCAGAACCGCCTCCGTGGTGCCCCGTCGGCAGTGGCATTCGAGTCCGTCCCACTGGGCATGATTGAACTGGGCCGCCTGCAGCGCCTGCTCGTCACTTTCAATGAGGAAGCGCGCGTGAGCACTCTTGCCGATGGCCAGGGAGAAGGTGCCAACGCCGCTGTAGGCGTCCACCAGCGTCCGCGTCGGGTTGGCCGTAAACCACTCCGCCACCCGCCGCACCAGCGCCCCGGTCACCTCGGCGTTCACCTGCCAGAAGGATCCCAGCGGCACGCTGACAGGCCGGTCCAGCAGCTGTTCGCGCAGCCACGGGACCCGGCGTGGCGCTCGTCCGAAGAAGAACGAGGTGCCGCCATCGTGCGTCAGGCGCAGGGTGAGTGCCGACGGCTGCGGACGGGTGGCGTTGCGTCGGCCCTCGCGGGTGAGCTGCACCCGTGGCAGAAGCTCGTTCAACGGCTCGGCCGCGAGCGGGCACGAGGCCAATTCGAAGAAGGTCACGTTGTCCCGCATGCAATACCCATAACCGACACGCTTGTCCTCCGGCCCCACCCCCAAGGTCAAGGGCTCTACCCGCAGCTTGTTACGGTAGCCGTACACCTTGGGCGACGCATAGGCAGGCTCGGGCTCGGGGAGGCTGTCGAGACCGCCTAAGCGGTGCAGGAGTTCCACCAACTGGCGCTGCTTGCAGTCGAGTTCGGCGGCATACTCCATGTGCTGGTAGACACAGCCGCCGCAGTTCATGTAGTAGGGACATGGCGCCAGGGCGCGGCGCGGATTGGCTTCGAGGACGTCGAGCAGAACCCCGCGAGCAAGCCGGGGCTGGTCAACCTCGATGCGGACGCGAACGCGCTCGCCGGACATGGCAAAGGGCACGAAGACGGCCTTACCATCCGCCCTCCTGCCGATCGCATCGCCGCCAAACGCCACGTCCGCCAGGGTCAGTTCCACCAAGGTGTCATTCTGCTTCATTCTGACAATATAGCCTCTCGGGCGCATCCGGCATGCTGAACCGGGGCGCTGGAGGCGCAGGTCAGTTCCGTAGGGGCTTCTGCCCGGCACGGCGGGGCGCTGGTCGGTTCAGGGGTGGTCGGCGCGGCTGGGGGACGGTCGAGCCGACCGCTGCTCCACGCCTGGCGCCCGTCTGGCGCGAGGCGGAATAGGACGGTCGAGACGAGCGCTGCTCCACGCCTGGCGCCCGTCTGGCGCGAGGCGGAATAGAGACGCGGTCCCCCCATTCCCATCCGCCCGCAGGGCGTGGAGGTCGGCGGGCCCGGAACGGGCTTGGCAGCGCGGGCTCCAGGGGAACGGGCGCGGTTGCATTGCGGCGGGGGCCGGACTAGAGTCGTTACGGTTCGGGTGAATCCGCGGCGCGCCTGGGCCGACTCGATCGGTCGCGGGTTTCCGCCGCCCAGTTGGAGGGCTCTTTGGCCATGGTCCGCTCATCCCTTCATGATGTACTGGCCACCGGGGTCGCCGAGGGCGCTTCGGATTGGCACATTCGCGAGGACAGCAACGTCGTTCTCCGCGTCGACGGCGGCCTGGTGGAAGTAGACTTTCTGACCAGCCGCGATTTTCTGGAGCGCGTGCTTACCGAGATTGTCGACGCCAGTGACATGGAAGACTACCGCAAGACCGGGGATGCCGACTTTGCCTTCGAGGAAGACGGGGTGGGCCGCTTCCGCGCCAACCTGCATCGGCAGCGAGGCAAGATGGGGCTGACGCTACGTTTTGTGAAGGGCAAAGTCCCTAATATTGATGAATTGAATCTGCCCGGGGTGTTGCGCCTGATCGCCGAGAGCAACAACGGCATCGTGTTCGTCACCGGCACGACGGGTTCCGGCAAGTCGACGACGCTCGCCGGTATGATCGACCACATGAACACGAAGCTCAGTCGCCACATCATCACGATCGAGGACCCGATCGAGTACACCTTCAAGGATGGCACCAGCGTCATCGAGCAGCGCGAGGTCGGCCTTGACGCCGAGACCTTCAACTCGGCCCTGGTTCATTCGCTGCGCCAGGACCCCGACGTGATTATCATCGGGGAGATGCGCAACACGGAGACCTTTGAGACGGCCTTGGCCGCCGCGGAAACCGGGCACCTGGTGATGACCACCCTGCACACCAAGGATGCGGCGCAGTCCATCAGCCGCATTCTGGACATGTACCCCAACGACCAGCGCGATTCGATCCGCAACTCACTCGCGACCTCACTGCGCGCCATCATCTGTCAGCGGCTGGTGCCTCGGGCTACCGGCAAGGGCGTCGTGCCGGTGACCGAGATCCTGATCTCTACGCCCATCGTACGAAAGCTCATTGCGGAGAACCGGCTGACGAAGCTCCCCAGCGCCATCGAGGGCGGGGAGGATGACGGAATGGTCAGCTTCAACAAGTGCCTGCTAAAGCTGGTGAACGATGGCGTGATCACCGAGGACGCGGCGCTGGCAACCTCCGACAATCCGCAGGCTCTGAAGATGAACCTGAAGGGCATCTTCCTGTCGGATGGCGGCATCATCACCTGAGTCGGCCGACCGCCGCGTCGTCTGCCATCGGCGGCGCGGTCAGGCAGTTAGCAGCGGGGGTACGGGCAAGGGTCTCGCCCCACTACTCCACCCCTGGAAGCCGGGCTTGGCAGAGGGCTTCGAAGCCGGGAAAGCGCCAGCGCTCCGGGAAATCGCGGCACTGCCTGGGTTTGACCGGATTGATGCGGCAGAGGTTGTCCGCGGTCAACATGATGCAACTTCCGTCCGCACCCTCGACCAGGGTCAGCGAGCGCCGATCCTCAGTGACGTCCGTATAGTGCTCGATGAAGTCGCGCGGTTCCCGCCCCAGGTGGCTGGCAATGGCGTCGGTCTCAGCCGCGCTCAGACGCACGTAACCACGCCAGCGACAGCACGTGCCGCAATGCCTGCACACGGTGTGCAGTGAGTTCAGCGGGTGGCCTCAAGAAAGCCGCGGAAGAGGTTGCCTACGGCGCCGGCGGGGGTGAGCGTGAGGGCCGCGATGGACGCCGTATCCGGCAGTCCTGCCGGCTCGCCGTTCCCACTGCCATCCCAGCCCTCCGTCGCGGTCACGTTGGCACGCAGCCAGTAAACCAGCGGATCCTCGCTGGGCACATTCTCCCAGGGCAGTTCCAGAGCGGAGGTTTCCGCCATCGTGGTCAGGTCGTTGGCTTTGATCATGCTTTCGGACACCGAGTGCAGGAGCCCGCCCAGCACGAGTCCCCGGCGCACGGTGTGGTCCCAGGGGGCATCCCAGGCGTCGACCCGTTCACCGTCCACGTGGGTGACGGCGCCGAGACGGGTGAAGCCGCCGTCGAGCGACAGCCCGTACGCGACCAGGCCTTGGAAAACAAAGTCGCCCCAGCACCAGTAGTCCGCCGGGTCCACCGGGTCAACAAACTGCCGAATGGTGCAGGGAAACGCCAGCAGGCCGCGCGTCCGGTCAAAAAGGAAGGCGTGGTGGTCGTAGAGGGCCTCAGAGTAGGAGCCGCGGACCCCGAGGTGCTCGGTAAACAACTCCCGCGGCTTCGACACATCGCTGACCTCGAACAGGGACATCTTCAAGCCCTGTTCCATCGGCACCCCCTCGGGGCCGGACCACGGGGTCTGCACCATCCGCACGTCCTTGCCGAAGCCGATCAGATGGGTGTCGTCAAGCGGGTGCAGATACGAGCTGTACCCGGGGACCTTGAGTTCGCCGAGAACCTGCGGGCGGGCCGGATCCGCCAAGTCGACGACGAACAGAGGATCGATCGTCTCGAAGGTCACCAGGTAGCAACGCTCGCCCAGAAAGCGCGCGGCGTAGATGCGTTCGCCCGGAGCCAGCCCGGTGACCGCGCCGAGACGGTTGAACCCGAGGTCGAAGGTGTAGACGCCGCTCGACCCGCCCGCGTTGGTCCACAACGTCGGGTACGTCGTCGTGGCGATGCGGAAGACTCCCCCGCGCTCGTCCATACTAAACGAATTCAGCACCCGGCCCGGGACCACCCCCTGGGCCGCAAATTGCACGGCGGTGCCCTTGAGTTGGAAACGGGAAAGCGTCACCGTCTCCTGGTCAGTCCCGGCGGCTTTCCCTTTTACCACCACGGCCAGCAGCGGCCGCCAGAACCATGACGAGGAGGCGACATAGAGGCTGCTTTCGGAGACGTAAACCAGATTGCCGCTGCCCAGGAAGGCCTGCGGCTTGAACTCGCCCGCGGCGTGGCTGAGGTCAAGGGCGGCAACCACCAGGTAGGCCGCTTCATAGCAGCCCGGCAGAGACGAAATCTCCGCCGGCAGCAGGTCCCGGAAACCCTTTCCGGCGAGGGAGTCGCCAACCCGCGGCACCAGTCCCGAGGCAGGCACGCTGCCTCGCGTCTCGACCGCCGCATAGAGGCGGGGGTAGGCGCGGGACAGCACGTACAGATACGGGCCAATCCGCCGCGACGCCACCTGCGTTCCCTCAACCTGGACCGTCCGCACCAGCGTCACTGCCGCCGGATCGGTCACGTCGTAGACCCGCAACACGGTGCGCGCCGTGCCGCCCCAGAACGGCATCAGGCGCGCCACTTTCGCGGGAGTCAGGACAGGATCCAGCAGGATGGGATCGGTCAGGAAGCTGTAATCGTAGGACATGCCGACGACGACCAGAAGGCTGCCATACAGGTGCAACTCGGTTGGGACAAACCCGTCGTCGCCAAACTCAACCAAGGAGATAAGCTTGAGAGGCTCCAGCGTACCGTCAACCGCTCTGCGTGCGGCACGCACCACCGCCAAGCGTCCATGTGACACGGTGTAGAGGGTGGTGCCATCGGTCTTCACCAAATCCGCCTCGTCGACCCCGGCAACCTGGTTGTTGGTGCCGGTTGTGGACTCCGCCACGGCATCGGCCGCGGACGCCGCGGCAGGCAGGACATCCGTCATCGAGAGGTCGGACTGCCCCAGCGCCAGGGCCACGCGCCGGTCAAGGGCGCCGTAAGCATCCCGGAATTGCGTCTGCTTCAGCGCCCGCGCAATCTGGCTGTAGTTGACGAACCGCCCTGGCGGTCTTTGGCGTGCTGGCGCCGCCAGTCGCTGAACCGGGGCCGGGCGTACAAGCAGGTTCCGCCGGGTTGTCTGGCCTGCCTGTGCCAAGAGCGGCAGGAAAAGAACAGCTAACCCAAGCCCAAGTCCCCAACCTGCCGTGCGCCGTGTTCTCATAGCTCACCATTCCCGTGTAGCCGCCTAAGGTACGCTCAGCACTGGCTGAAGCACACTCCTGCGGGCCCATCGCGAAACCTGTATGGCTCTAAAGATACACCCTAGGCAGGCCGCACGCCACACTCGGCGGGGGGAAGGGCGCAGGGCAGTTCCGTAGGTGGTGACACCTCAGGGCCTAGGGTTCAGGAAACGGCGAGACGGCGAGACGGGGAAACGGCGACTGGAGTAGACGGAGAGGGAGACGGCGGAGAGGAAAACAGAGTTCAGGGGTCAGCAGGATCCCCGGCTGGTGCCGGACATGACCGCCAGAGAACTCCGGTGACGCGGCAGGGGATTCTGCCCTTAGTCATGGGGCATTGGGCATTCGACCTTCCGCGGTTCTCATACCAGCAAACCCCTCCGGAGCTGACTTGCGCCCGGGGGGGAAGCCA